>NZ_JBHSSS010000028.1:0-1371 GCF_042659625.1 Nocardioides sp. GCM10027114 | reverse complement strand
CTGCCGGGGGCGCCGTGTGATGTCGCAAGACATCAGCGACAACGGACCTACGGAAACGTAGGTCCGTTGGTCATTTGCGGGTGGGGCCCTTGGGGGCTCCGGTGGGCTGGTAGTCGCGGCTGGGGTCCAGGATCAGTTCGCGGAGGATCTCGCCGGTGGCGGCGTTGATGATGGTGATGTCGAGGTCCTGGACGAGGAGTCGGACGTAGGTTCCGGCGTGGGTTCGGCCGACTCCGATGTGGTGCAGCCGGCCGTCGTGGCGCAGCGTGACGGTGCCGACCCGGTCGATCTTGTCGGTGCGGACCCGGTCGTGGGTCTCCCGGCTTCGGTCGGCGCCGGGGGTGGCCTTGGGTCGGGCCTGGTAGGCCGCGGCGGGGGTGGCGCGGTGGTCCAGGGACCGGTGGGGCCGGCGGGTGTTGTAGTCGTCGCGGAACCGGTCGAGCAGGGTCTGGAGCTCGGCGATCGTGGTCGGCTGGTCGGGTTGGGCGCGCAACCACTTCTTCATCGTCTGCTGGAAGCGCTCGACCTTGCCGCAGGTGGTGGGGTGGCTGGGGCGGGAGTTCTTCTGCATGATCCCGAGTCGGCGCAGCTCGTGCTCGAGCATGGTCCGGCCGCCCTTTCCGCCGGCGAACCGGACGGTGTAGATCATTCCGTTGTCGGTGAGCGTGGACGCGGGATAGCCGTGCTGGACTGCGGTGTCGGTGAAGGTGGCCAGCACGGTCCGGGCGGTGACCCGCTGGTGGGCTGAGACGTGGAGGGCGTAGCGGGAGTGGTCGTCGAGCCAGGTGATGATCTCGACGTCGACACCGGTGGCCAGCTGGTAGTGGGTGACATCGGACTGCCAGGTCTCGTTGGGCTGTTCGGCGACGAACCGGATGTAGGAGGCCTTGGGTCGCTTGGCCGGCTCGGGGGTGATCGCTGAGTGGCGGGCCAGGATCCGGTGCACGGTGGACTTGGACAGCGCCACGGCGTGGTGGTGCCGCAGGTGCCACACGATGGTTTCCGCGCCGGCGTCGTGGCCGGCCTCGGTCAGCTGTTTGCGCAGCGCCAGGACCAGGTCGCGGGTCGGGGCTGGTGTCGCGGTGGGTGAGGTCTTCGGTCGCCGGGATCGGGGCTCGAACGCGGCCTCGCCCTCGGCCTCGTAGCGGGCCTTGAGGCGGTAGACCCAGGACCGGTGGACGCCGTACCGGGCCGCGACCTCGGCGGGAGTCTGGTTCTCGACGAACAGGGCGGTGATCACGAGCCGGGCCTTGGACATGGCCGAGCATCGAGGAGCCCGGGAGTGTTTCCGATGTCCTGAGACATGGTGTCGCCGATGTCTTGAGACATCTGTCGCCTATGTCCTGAACCAGCACACTGCCGGGGGCGCCG
>NZ_JBHSSS010000027.1:0-1708 GCF_042659625.1 Nocardioides sp. GCM10027114 | reverse complement strand
GAACCCGGAAGTTAAGCCGTTCAGCGCCGATGGTACTGCAACCGCGAGGTTGTGGGAGAGTAGGACGCCGCCGGACATACATTGACCAAGGGCCACCCTTTCCAGGGTGGCCCTTGGTGCATTTACGGGTGATGACGGTTCATCTGCTCGTGTGGCTCGAGTAGAGGCCGGCCAGGAGCTGGTGACCGAAGCTCTCGAACGCGTGGTCGCCGACCTTGTAGGCCCACGCAGCCGTGCCCACCGCCTCGCCCACCAGGGCGCGGCGCCAATCGTCCGGCTCGCGAGGATCAGGGCCGTATCCCTCGAGGAACGCTGCCTCGAGTGCCGGGTCCCGGGCGAAGTCCTGGCGCGCGATGCGGACGAAGTCCTCGCTCGGTGGGCGCAGTTCCGCGCGCCCGAGGTCGATGACCCTGACGACGCCGTCGTCGACCAGCCAGTTGCGGGGCTGCCAGTCCCCGTGCGTGGGCACGACACGAGCGCCGCCGCTCGGCCAGGCCTCCATCTCCGCCCGCACCCGCCTCACGATCTCGCCGTCGATGCGGTGCGGCGTGGCCAGGTGCCGTTCGACACGAGCTCGGAACCGGTCGTGCCAATCGTCGTCCACGGTCGAGAGCTGACCGTGGAAGGAAGCGAGCAGCGAGCCCGCCTGCCGGTAGGTGCCCGGGTCGTCCTGGGCGCCGGTTCCTTCCACCAGCACGCCGGGCAGGTGGCGGGTCACCAGGATCTTGGCGGAGGCGTCGCCGTGCAGCAGCTCCGGACCGTGCCCCGTCGCGACCCAGGGCCCCAGCCACTCCCGGTGAGCTCGCAGCTCGCGGGCGATGTGACCGTCCGAGACGCCGCCGGCCTTCACGACGAGGCGCCCCTGGTCGCTGAGCAGCTCGATCACGGTCGTCTCGACCAGCCCCCAGCTGAGGTCGGCGACCACGGACGCATCAGGCACCCAGCGCGCGAGCAGGTCGCGCTGCTCTGGGCTCAATCGGCTCATCTCATCAGGCACGAGGAGCGAGCCTAGCTGGGCGTGTGCCCGGGGAGGACTGCCACGATGACGTCGTGACAGGCGGTGGAGCGTGAACAGCGAGGGACGCCCCGGGCGGGACAGCGAGATCAGCGCGGTCGCGCCGACATCGGCTTCGGCTGAGCAGGCCATGCGGGCCTACCTCCATGATGTCGCCAGTCGCTACTACCGTCGGCCCGCTACCGAGGATGAGCTTCAGACTGCGTTGTCGCTGCATCCGACGGACGACCTCGTCGCGCCCCACGGCGTGTTCCTGGTGGCGAGAGTCGGTGTCGACGTCGTTTGCGGTTGCGTGGCACTCGCGCGCGTTGCCGCTGGCGTCGGGGAGGTCCGTCGGTTGCACGTCGCCGAGAGGTTTCGCAGACGTGGCTTGGGCCGCCGCCTGATGCTGGAGGTCGAGGACAGAGCCCGCGACATGGGGCTCGTCGCGTTGCGTCTCGACACCCGCCACGATCTCGTTGAGTCGCAGCGGCTCTACCTGTCCCTTGGCTACACCGAGAGCCCGGCCCACTCGGGCGGACCGTTCTCCGACCGTTGGTACGGCAAGTCGCTCCGTTGAACCCCGTGTGACCTGCGGAAACGTGGGTATGGCGGGGGTCACGTGGGTTCGATTTGTGTGGGGCGGGGTGGTCGCATAATGTTCTCCGGGTCGCCAGGGAGCGGCGGGGAGCAAGGCCGGTCTGGCTGGGCTCT
>NZ_JBHSSS010000026.1:333447-486658 GCF_042659625.1 Nocardioides sp. GCM10027114 | reverse complement strand
GGCGGCGACCGACCGGGCGCGCGCCGCGGCCGCCGCGCTGGACCGGGCGACGGCGCTGCTGACCGGCGCCGACCGCGCGCCCGACCGCGCGCCCGACCGCGAGGCCACCCTCGTGCTGCGCGACCTCGCGCTGCAGCGCGCCGCGCTGACCGGCGCCGACCGCACGGCCGCCGACGCGCTGCTGGCCCGGCCCACCGCGGCCGAGGGCGGCGCACACCTCGGGGCCCCGGCCGCCCGCACCTGGGCGCCGCCGCTCTGCGGGCCGAACGTCTGCGTCCACTACGCCCTCGACACCGACGACGCCCCCGACCTCACCGACGGACCGGACGAGGGCACCACGCCCGACTACGTCGACGCCGTCCTCGCCACCCTCGAGCAGGTGCACGCGACGTACGTCGCCGCCGGCTACCGGCCGCCCAAGTCCGACGGCACCAACGGCGGCGACCCCCGCACCGACATCTACCTCGCCGACGTCGGGGCGCTCGGCCTCTACGGCTTCTGCACCAGCGACCAGCAGCCGATCGGGCCGCCGTGGGACGTGTGGGCCTACTGCCTGCTCGACAACGACTACGCGCCCGACGAGTTCCCGACGAACACCCCGCTGGAGAACATGCAGGTCACCGCGGCCCACGAGTACTTCCACGCCGTGCAGTTCGCCTACGACATCGGCGAGGACACCTGGTTCATGGAGGGCACCGCGACCTGGGCCGAGGACGAGCTGTTCGACGACGTCGACGACAGCGCGTTCTACCTTCGCTACGGCCAGCTCGGCGACCCCGGCCCGGGCCCGTCGTACGCCGGGCCGGCGACCTCGCTCGACGCCGGGCGCGGGCTGAACGTCTACGGCAACTGGGTCTTCTTCCGCTACCTGACCGAACGCTTCCCGGCGGAGGCCGGCGGCCTGCCGACGCTGGTCCGGTCGATGTGGCGCAACGCAGACGCGGCGCCCGGCGCGAAGGACCGCTACTCCCTGCAGGCGGTCCGCCGGGCGCTCGCGGGCGCCGGCGCCGACCTCGGCACCGTGTACGCCGACTTCGCCGACGCCAACCGCCGGCCCGGCAGGGTCTACGAGGAGGGCGGCAGCCACCCCTACCCGCGGCCCCCGCTCGCACGCCGGGCCACGCTGACCAGGAACCAGCGCGTCGCCGAGCGCCGGGTCGACCTCGACCACCTCACCAGCGCCACAGTCCGGTTCCGCCCCGGCTCCGGCCTGGCGGCCCGCGGCTGGCGGCTGCGCCTGGTCCTCGACCTGCCCCACCGCGGCCGCGGCTCGCACGCCGTGGTGACGTCGTACGACCGCGACGGGGACGTCACGACCCGCCGGGTGAAGCTCGACCGCACGGGCGCGGGCGCGGTGTCGGTGCCCTTCGGCAGCCGCCGGGTCCGGCACGTCGAGGTCACGCTCGTCAACGCCAGCACCCGGACGACCCGGTGCTGGTCCGACGAGAGGCTCACCTACTCCTGCGGCGGCGTGCCCCGCGACGACGGGCTGCGCGCCCGGGTCCGCGGCACGGCGCGGCAGTAACGAGACGTTTCCTGCCGCGACCGGGCCCTGAGTGAGAATGACCGGGCACGCGGGGGGCCACGGGCAGAACCCCCTATTTCAGGTATCCCCCGCACATCCGGTCGCCGAGCCGGTGGCAGGGCCCTTGAATCGGGAGGACTGCCGCCGTCTCGAGGAGCCGTCATGCGCACCAGACCCTTCGTCGCAGCAGCCGCTGCGCTCGCGCTCGCGACCACGCTGGGCCTGACGGCCGCCAACGCGGGGGCATCCCCGGCCGGTCGCTCCGCACCGGACCGCGTCGAGCTCGACCGGTCCCGCGCCGAGGCCGCACGGACCCTGGCCGCGGCCGAGCACCTCGCCGGCGGCGAGCACGCACCCGAGGACCCCGCGGAGGCGCACGCCCACGGCCGCGAGGCCACGCTGGTGCTCCGCGACCTGATGCTGCAGCGGCAGGCGCTCAGCGGCGCGGAGCGGCGCCGGGCCGACGCGATGCTGTCGAGGCCGACCGCGCCGGGAGGCGACGGCGTGTTCTCGGAGTACACCGTGGCCGAGGAGACCCCGCTGTGCGGCCCGAACGTGTGCGTCCACTACGTCGCGAGCACCGCCGACGCCCCGGACCTCACCGACGGTCCCGACGCCGGCACCACGCCCGACTACGTCGACGCGGTCCTCGCCACCATGGAGCAGGTGCACGCGGCGTACGTCGCGGCCGGCTACCGCGAGCCACTGGCCGACGGCGTCCTGGGCGGTGACGCGAAGACGGACATCTACCTCGCCGACATCGGCAACCAGGGCGTCTACGGCTACTGCACCAGCGACCAGACGCCGATCGGCCCGCCGTGGGCGGTCTGGGCGTTCTGCGTCCTCGACGACGACTACGCCGCCGGCCAGTTCCCGTTCAACACGCCGCTGGAGAACATGCAGGTCACCGCGGCCCACGAGTACTTCCACGCCGTGCAGTTCGCCTACGACGTCGGCGAGGACACCTGGCTGATGGAGGGCACCGCCACCTGGGCCGAGGACGAGCTGTTCGACGGCGTCAACGACAGCGTCTTCTACCTGCCGTTCGGCCAGCTCGGGAACCCGGCGACCGGCCCGGACTACGCCGGACCGCTGGCCCCGCTCGACGGGGCGTTCGGGCTCAACGTCTACGGCAACTGGGTCTTCTTCCGCTACCTCACCGAGCGGTTCCCGGCCGAGTCAGGCGGCATGCCGGTGCTGATGCGCAAGATCTGGGAGCGGGCCGACGACGCGCCGGGAGGCCCGGCCGACTACTCGCTGCAGGCGGTCAAGAAGGCCGTCCAGGCCGTCGGCCCCGACTTCGGCAAGGTGTACGCCGGCTTCGCCGACGCCAACCGCCGCCCGGCCAAGACGTACGACGAGGGCCGCGCCCAGGGCTACCCGACGCCGCCGCTGGCGGGCAAGGCGACGCTGACGAAGAACCGTCGCGGCGCGGTCGGCCAGATCGACCTGTGGCACCTCACCGCCGGCACCATGCAGGTCAAGCCCGGCCGCGGGATCCGCGGCAAGGCGTGGAAGCTGCTCGTGGTCGTCGACATGGCGGCCCGCAAGCGCGGCTCGCACGCGGTCGTCACCGTGCTCTACAAGAGCGGCAAGGCGAAGACCTTCCACGTGCGGCTCAACAAGAAGGGGAACGGGAAGAAGGCGGTGCCGTTCAACGGCCGCAAGGTGAGGAACGTGCAGGCCACGCTCGTCAACGCCAGCACGCGGATCGGCCAGTGCTGGACCGACGGCAGCTTCACCTACTCCTGCGCCGGTGTGCCGAAGGACGACAACCTGACGCAGAAGATCCGGTTCACCGCGAAGCGGTAGCCCGCAGGTCCCGGCCCGGCCCCGCCCTGCCCAGGGGGCCGGCGGGGCCGGGCCGGGTCAGGGGAGCCCCGGGGACGGCTCAGGGGCGGCACCCGATGCCCGTGACGTGACGCCACGGCGACCCTCGAGCGGTGACCCTGCTCGACACCCCCCGGACCCCGCTGCCACCACCCCGTCCGCGTCTGGCGGGCGGCCTGCGGGAGCTCGCCCTCGTGGCGCTGCTGTACGTCGGCTACAGCGCCAGCCGTCTCGTCGCGGACGACGCGCCCGGTCCCGCGGTCGCCCGCGCGATGGACCTCGTCGCGGTCGAGCAGGTCCTGGGGATCGCCTGGGAGGGCCCGCTCACGGCGCTGTTCGTCGACGTGGGCCTGCTGGGGCTGCTCGCGTCGTTCCAGTACGCGACCGCCCACTACGTCGTCACGGCCGGGGTGCTCCTGTGGCTGCACCGCCGCGGCCCTGCGGCGTACCTGCCGGCGCGCCGGGCGCTCGTCCTCGCGACGGTGGCGGGCCTCGTCGTCTACCTGCTCGTCCCCATGGCGCCGCCGCGCCTGACGCCGGGCTGGTCGGTCGACGTGCTGCAGCTCCACGCGTCGGCCGGGTGGTGGGGCGCGGAGGCCTCCGCGCCGCGCGGTCTGGGCGGTCTCACCAACCAGCTCGCGGCGTTCCCGTCGCTGCACGCCGGCTGGGCGCTGTGGGTGGCGCTGGCGGTCCGCGCCACGACCACGAGCCGGGTCGCGCGCTCGCTCGGCTGGGCCCACGCGGCGGTCACGGCCGTCGTGGTGGTCGGCACCGGCAACCACTGGGTCCTCGACGTCGTCGCCGGCTGGCTCGTGGTCCTGCTCGGGTACGCCGTCGCCGGGTGGCGCGCGGGTGACCTCGGGGTGAACTCTCCGCCCGGGGTGCCGCGTGGCCGTCACGCGGGCGGACGAGCCTCGTTGCCCCGACCGTGACCACTCCGCTGCACACCCGTCGTACCGTCCTCGCCGGCACCGGAGCCGCCGTCGGCGCCACCAGCCTCGGCGTGCTCGGCGCCGTCCCCGCCGACGCCCGTCGCGGCGGCAAGGCGGCCGCCGGCGACCGGGACGTATTCGCCCACGGCGTCGCGTCCGGCGACCCCGAGCCCACCGGCGTCGTGCTGTGGACGCGAGTCACCCCCACGCCCGAGGCCACCCCCGGCTCCGGCCGCGGCCCCCGCGTGACGGTCCGCTGGGAGGTGGCCCGCGACGCGGACTTCCGCGACGTCGTCCGGTCCGGCAGCTTCCAGACCAGCCCCGGCCGCGACCACACGGTCAAGGTCGACGCGCAGGGCCTCGCCCCGGACTCCTGGTACTTCTTCCGGTTCCACCTGCGCGACGCCACCAGCCGGGTCGGCCGCACCCGGACCGCCCCCGCCGCCGGCGCCACCCCCGACAACCTGCGGGTCGGCGTGGTCTCCTGCTCCCACTTCGAGGCCGGCCACTTCGCGGCGTACGGCCACCTCGCCCGCCGCGACGACCTCGACGCGGTGCTCCACCTCGGCGACTACCTCTACGAGTACGCCGCCAACGAGAAGGCGGTCCGGCAGCACTTCCCGGACCGGGAGATCGTCGCGCTCGCCGACTACCGGCAGCGGCACGCGCAGTACAAGACCGACCCGCACCTGCAGGACCTGCACGCCCGGCTGCCGTTCGTGACGATCTGGGACGACCACGAGGTCACCAACGACAGCTACGAGGACGGCGCCGAGAACCACCAGCCCGACACCGAGGGCGACTACCTGCGCCGCCGGGCCCGCGCCCACCGCGCGTACGACGAGTGGATGCCGGTGCGCCTCGACGGCACCGCCCGGCTCGGCGACGGCACCCGGCTGTTCCGGCGGGTCCGCTGGGGCACCCTGGCCGAGCTCACCATGCTCGACCTGCGCACCTACCGGGACAGGATGGTCGAGACGGCCGCACCGTTCCCGCTGCCGCAGCTGCAGACCGAGGCCGACGACGAGGACCGCACCATCACCGGCGACGAGCAGATGGCGTGGCTCAAGGAGTCGCTGGCGAGCTCCGCGTCGCAGTGGAAGCTGGTCGGCAACTCGGTGATGATCGCGCCGCTGTCGACGGCGCAGCTCCCCGAGGAGACGGTGACGGTCATCCACCAGGTCACGGGCGAGAGCCCGCGCGACGGGGTGCCGATCAACGTCGACCAGTGGGACGGCTACACCGCCGACCGGCGCGAGCTGTTCGACCACATCGCGTCGACCGGGATCACCGACACGGTCTTCCTCACCGGGGACATCCACTCCGGCTGGGCGTGCGACCTGCCGCTGGACACCGGCGCCTACCCGATCGGCGGCACCGCCGGCGTCGAGTTCGTCTGCACCTCGGTGACGTCCTCGAACATCGACGACATCACCGGCGCCCCGCCGCGCACCGCCACCCGCGCCATCGAGGCGACGCTGATGGCCAACAACCGGCACATCAAGCACATCAACTTCGACGACCACGGCTACTCCGTGCTCGACGTGACGCCGGAGCGGGCGCAGATGGACTGGTTCGTGCTGGCCGACAAGACCGACCCCGACAGCGCGGCCGCCTGGGAGACGTCGTGGGCGACGGCGACAGGCTCCGGGAGCGTGGCCCGCGCGGACGGGCCCGTGGGGTGAGGCGGTTCCCGCGATGGCGCCCGGTCAAACGCGGAACAGATCACGGGTGAACGGACGGAGGTCACACCGTCGAGGCCTTCACCATCGCCGGCCTCGCTCGTTCAATCTTCCCGTGAACACTCCGCCGCTGCCCCCCGTCAGCCGTCGGACCGTGCTGGCCACCGGCGCCACCGGCGCCGGCCTCGCCGGCCTGTCCGGCGCCTCGCTCGCCTCGCCGGCCCTCGCGGCCAAGTCGTCCCCCTCCAGGGCGGTCTTCGCCCACGGCGTCGCCTCCGGTGACCCGCTGCCCGACGCCGTGGTCCTCTGGACCCGGGTCACCCCGACCCCCGAGAGCACGCCGGGCTCGGGGGTCGGCCCGCGCGTCTCCGTGAAGTGGGAGGTCGCCACCGACTCGGCGTTCAGGAAGATCGTCCGGAAGGGCACCTTCGAGACCGGGCCCGACCGCGACCACACCGTCAAGGTCGACGTCACCGGGCTCGCCCCGGCCCGGTGGTACTGGTACCGGTTCCGCTACGACACCGTGACCAGCCGCGTCGGCCGGACCCGCACCGCACCCGCCGCCGACGCCCTCCCGTCGAACCTGCGGTTCGGGGTCGTGTCGTGCGCCAACTGGCAGGCCGGCTGGTTCTCGGCGTACCGCGGCCTGGCGCAGCGCACCGACCTGCACGCCGTGCTCCACCTGGGTGACTACCTCTACGAGTACGCGCCCGGCGAGTACGGCTACGGCCAGTCCAACGTCGACATCCGACCGCACGACCCGCCACGCGAGATGGTCACGCTCGAGGACTACCGGCGGCGCCACGCGCAGTACAAGACCGACCCCGACCTGCAGGACGCGCACGCCCTGTGCCCGTGGATCGTCACGTGGGACGACCACGAGGTGACCAACGATGCGTGGGCCGAGGGCGCCGAGAACCACCAGCCCCAGACCGAGGGCGACTACCTCGTCCGCCGGGCCCGCTCGCACCGCGCGTACGACGAGTGGATGCCGGCCCGGATGAACGGCACCGCCGCCCTCGACGACGGCTCCCGCCTCTTCCGCCGGCTGAGGTTCGGCCGGCTCGCGGAGCTGAGCATGCTCGACCTGCGCACCTACCGCAGCCAGCAGGTCCACTCGCCGACCGCGTCCGTCGACCCCGCCGTCAGCGACCCGTCGCGGACCATCACCGGCGACCAGCAGATGGTCTGGCTCAAGGACTCGCTGCAGCCCGGCCGCGCCCAGTGGAAGCTGGTCGGCAACCCGGTGATGGTCGCGCCGGTGAACTTCGGCGACCTGCCGGACGAGCTCGTCAACCCGGTCGCCGACGTCACCGGGCTGCTGCCGCGCAACGGGGCGCCGTACAACGTGGACCAGTGGGACGGCTACACCGCCGACCGGACCGAGGTCTTCGAGCACATCCGCGACAACGGCGTCCGCGACGCGCTCTTCATCACCGGCGACATCCACTCCGGCTGGGCGTGCGAGCTGCCGTACGACGCGTCGACGTACACCGGCGTCAACCCGGCCGAGGACTCGGCGGGCGTGGAGTTCGTGTGCAGCTCGGTGACCTCGAACAACCTCAAGGACATCACCGGCACCCCGCCCCGCACGACCAGCGTCGCCGTCGAGGAGGGGATCAAGGCGAACAACCGCCACGTCCGGTACCTCGACTTCGACAGCCACGGCTTCTCGGTGCTGGACCTGACGCCGGAGCGGGCGCAGATGGACTGGTTCGTCATCGGCGACCGGGCCGACAAGAACACGCCGATCACCTGGAGCACGTCCTTCCGGACCCGGTCGGGCACGAACAAGGTGGAGAAGGCCGACTCGGAGGTGCGTGGCTGATGTGTGAGACCAGGTCCGACGCGTTCACGCGTCCCGCGACGAGCCGGCGTACGTTCCTGACCGTCGGCGCGGCCGGCACCGGCGCCGTCGTGCTGTCGAGCCTGCCGGGCGCGGCGCAGGCCGCGAAGGCACGGGGACGCAGCCCGAAGCGCGCCTACGTGCTCGTCGTCGACGGCTGCCGGCCCGACGAGATCAGCGACGTGCTCACGCCCAACCTGGCCGCGCTGCGGGCCGGCGGGCGGAACTACCCGACGGCGTCGTCGGTGCCGATCATGGAGACGATCCCGAACCACGTGATGATGATGGCCGGGGTCTTCCCCGACCGGACGGGCGTGCCGGCGAACTCCTTCTACGACCCGGCGCTCGGCGCGGTCCGCACGATGGACCGACCGTCGGACGTGAAGGTGCAGACCGTCATCGAGCGGCTCAACGGCGCCGGCCTCACCACCGGCACCGTGCTCAGCAAGGAGTACCTGTACGGCGTCTTCGGCGACCGGGCCACGCACCGCTGGGAGCCGGCGCCGGTCATCCCGGTGTCGGGGCACGCGCCCGACGCGGCCACGATGGACGCGACGCTGGCGATGATCGACCAGCATGACCCCAACCTGGTCTTCGTCAACCTCGGCGACATCGACCGGTTCGGCCACTCCGACCTCACCGGCCCCTACGACCTGAAGGCGGCCCGTCGGCTCGCGCTCACCGACACCGACCAGCAGGTGAAGCGGTTCGTCGACCACCTCAAGGCGACCGGGCGGTGGAAGAACTCGATCGTCGTCGTGCTGGCCGACCACTCGATGGACTGGTCGGTGCCGGGCAACCTGATCACCCTGCAGGACGACATGGACGCCGACCCGATGCTGGCCGGCAAGGTCGCCATCGCCGACCAGGGCGGCGCCGACCTGCTCTACTGGCTCGGCGCCGACGCCGAGCGGGACGCCGCGATCGCCCGGATGCGGCAGATCGCGCTGGCCTCGCCGGGCGTGCTGTCGGCGCAGCCGCGGACCTCGCTGCCGCTCGGCCCCGAGGCCGGCGACGTGGTCGTCTACTGCAAGGCAGGCTGGCGGTTCAGCGAGCCGGATCCGTTCGGCAACCCGATCCCCGGCAACCACGGCCACCCCGCGACGCTGCCGATCCCGTTCTTCATCGGTGGCGGCTCCTCGGCGGTCCGCAAGGGCACCTCGTCGTCGGCGCAGGCGCTCACCCTCGACGTCGCGCCCACGCTGTCGGCGTACTTCGGGGTCGGCGGGCCGTCCGGCGGGTACGACGGCGCCAGCCGCCTCTGATCTCGGGTGACCGGGATCGTGCCCGTCCCGGGCGGGCACGAACCCACCGCCGGTGGTTGAGGCGCGAGGCGCGCCAGCGGTGCCCGTCCCGGGCGGGCACGAACCCACCGCCGGTGGTTGAGGTGCGAGGCGCGCCAGCGCCGAGCCTCGAAACCCCCGCACCGGTGCAGGGCGGCGACCACCGGTAGCCGAGGCCCGCGATCAGCCGGCGGCGATCCGGGCCAGCGCCTTGCGGACGACGGCCGGGTCGTGGGTGGTCCACATCGGCGGCAGGCTGGCCTTGAGGAAGCCGGCGTAGCGGGCGGTCGCGAGCCGCGGGTCGAGCACGGCCACGACGCCCTTGTCGGTGGTGGTGCGGATCAGCCGGCCCGCGCCCTGGGCGAGCAGCAGCGCCGCGTGGGTGGCGGCGACGGTCATGAAGCCGTTGCCGCCGGCCTTCTCGACGGCCCGCTGCCGCGCCGACATGAGCGGGTCGTCGGGCCGCGGGAACGGGATCCGGTCGATGATCACCAGCTGGCAGGTGTCGCCCGGGACGTCGAGGCCCTGCCACAGGCTGAGGGTGCCGAAGAGGTTGGTGTGGGGGTCCTCGACGAACTGCTTGGCCAGCTCGGGCAGCTGGGCATCGCCCTGCGCGAGGGTGGTCAGGTGGGGCAACCGCTCGCGGACCACCTCGGCCGCGGCCTCCGCCGCGCGGCGTGACGAGAACAGCCCGAGCGTGCGGCCCTCGGCTGCGTCGACCAGCTCGACGATCTCGTCGAGCTGCTTCGGGCCCAGGCCGTCGCGGCCGGGCTGCGGCAGGTGGCGGGCGACGTAGAGGATCCCCTGGCGGCCGTAGTCGAACGGCGAGCCGACGTCGATGCCGCGCCACGGCAGCGCGCCGCCCTCGGCTGCGTCGCCCATGTTGCCCTCGTCGACCGGGCCGGGCTCGACGACCCGCTCCGACGGCTTGAGGCCCACGCTGGTCGCGATCGAGGAGAAGTCGCCGCCCAGCATCAGCGTGGCGCTGGTGAAGACGACGGTCTTGTCGGTGAGCAGCTTGTCGCGCATCGTGCCCCACACCTGGAGCGGCGCGACGCACAGCCGCGGCGGGAACCGGTCGCCCCCCTCGGTCAGCCAGAGCACGTCGGACTCGAGGTCGGCGGCCATCCGCTCGGCGTTGGCGAAGACCTCCTGCACCGAGCCCTTCGCCTGGGTGAGCCCGGCGTCGCCGCCCTCGGCGTCGTCGCCCTTCGGGTACGCCGAGAGGCAGGCGCGGGCCGCGTCGCGGACCAGCACCAGCGCGTCGCCGAGCTGGTCGGGCATGGTGTCGAACCGGCCCGGCGACGCGGCGGCGATCGCGTCGGCCAGCGCGTCGGCGGCGTCGGCGAGGTCGTCGGCCTCGGAGCCGTCGACGTGGCGCTGCGAGCGGCGGGCGGCGCGCTCCACGTCGCTGACGCCGAGCTCGTCGGTGGCGGCCTGGGTGACCCGGGCGACGAGCTCGTGGGCCTCGTCGATCACCACGGCGTCGTACTCCGGGATCATCGGCACGCCCTCGATGGCGTCGATGGCGAGGAGCGAGTGGTTGGTGACGATCAGGTGGCTGCGGTGGGCCTTCTCGCGGGCGAGCTCGACGAAGCACTCCTGGCCGAAGGGGCACTTCGAGGCGCCGAGGCAGTCGCGGTGGCCGACGGAGACCTGCCGCCACTCGCGGTCGGTGTGGCGCGGGGCGTTGTCACGCTCGCCGCTGCCGCCGGCCCCGGCCTCCTCCTCGGCCCAGGCGCGCAGCTCGAGCACCTTCTCGGCCATGGAGCCCTGCGGCACGTCGACGAGCACGCCCTGGTCGTCGGGCACGCCCTCGCGGATCCGGTGGAGGCAGGCGTAGTTGGAGCGGCCCTTGAGCACGGCGTAGCTGGCGTCGAGCCGGTCGCCGACGGCCTCCACGAGCCGCGGGATGTCGCGCTCGACGAGCTGGTGCTGCAGCGCGAGGGTGGCTGTGGCGACGACGACGCGCTTGCCGTGGAGCAGGCTGGGCACGAGGTAGCCGAGCGACTTGCCGGTGCCGGTGCCGGCCTGGACGAGGAGGTGCTTCCCCTCCTCCATCGCGTCGGCGACGGCGCGGGCCATGGCGACCTGGCCGGGTCGCTCCTGACCCCCGAGCGCGGTCACGGCAGCGCCGAGCACCTCCTCGACGGACGTCTCCCGGGCGGTGGTCTGCGGCACCCGCAAACTCTAGACCCGCCCGCCGACACCCGGGCCGGTGGTCGGGCGGCACCGGTGGTCGGGCGGCACCGGTGGTCGGGCGGCACCGGTGGTCGGGCGGCACCGGTGGTTGAGGTGCGAGGCCGATCACGGCCGAGCCTCGAAACCCCTGCACAGACGCAGGGCACCGACCATTGACAGGCCCTGCGCCTCTCACCGGGTTTCGAGGCTCAGGCGCTGCGCGCCTTCGCACCTCAACCACCGACTCGGGTCAGCCGTGGATCGCGTCATCGACCAGGTCGCCGAAGGTGCGGTGCCCCTCCGGGGTGAGGTGGAGGCCGTCGGAGAGGTAGTCGAGTGTCCAGCCGGAGGTGGCGACGTACTCGACGCCGTGCTCGGCGCTGAGGTCGGCGAGCAGCCGGTCGACGCGGGGTACGCCGGCGAGGCGGGCGGGTGCCGACGGCGGTCCGACCACCACGACCCGGTGGCCGTCCAGCGCCGTCATCAGCCGGTCGAACCCGGCCCGGATCGCCCTGGACGGCTGGTCGTGGTCGTTGAGGCCGCCCTCGACGACCACGACCAGCGCTGGGCCCACCTCCGAGCCGTCGCCGGCGGCCCGCACCGCGGCTGCGGCCCGGGCGGCGAAGGACACCGCCGGGCCGCAGCCGCTGGCGAGGGCGCTGAAGCCGGACCCGGAGAACCCCGCCACGTGGACCGTGCCGTCCAGCTGCACGGGCCACGAGGCGGTCGGGTCGTCCAGGCCCAGCCCGGCCGCGTAGGAGTCGCCGATGACGACCACCCGCGAGCCGGAGCCCGTCACCGCCTGCGCCCGGAGGACGGAGGCGGCCTCGAACCGCTCGCACCGGGAGGAGTCCGCACCGCCGGCCCGTGCGGCGACGTGCACCGCGAGCACCGCCGCCACGAGGACGACGAACGACACGGCCACGACGCGGTGGCCGCGGCCGTCGCGGGACTCGTCACGAGCCGCGCTGCGAAGCCTCCCCCCGTCGTTCACCCGGAGATCCTGCGTGACGATCACGCCGATGCGAAGGCGGTTGACCGTTTCGAGAACGCACCGTTACCGGGTGGTGACGGAATCACCCGAACGAAGGAGCCCCGAACGGCCGATCAGCCGCTAGGTTCCCCGGTGATCCACCTCACCTTGAACCAATGATTGGGAGTCACGCGTGTCCCTCGACCGACGAACCCTTCTGAAGACCTCCGCGGCCGCCACGGTCGCCGCGGGCGGGCCTTTCGCGGGTCTGGCAGCGATGCCGGCCCAGGCCCAGCCCCCGCAGCCCTTCGACCTCGTCCCCATCCCGGACGAGCGCGACGGCAAGGTCCGGCTCCACCTGCCGGAGGGGTTCCAGTACCGCTCCTTCCACGACACCGAGGAGCCGGTCACCCTCGACGACTCCACGATGCTGCCGGGCCGCCACGACGGCATGGGCTCCTTCCGCGGACCCAAGGGCCACTACCTGCTGGTCCGCAACCACGAGGTCAACAACCCGATGCCGGCCTTCGGCCCGGGCGACCCGTACGACGAGATGGCAGGTGGCGGCACGACCACCATCCGCGTCAACCGCAAGGGCGAGGCGAAGCGCGCCTTCACCAGCCTCAACGGCACGATGATGAACTGCTCCGGCGGCGAGATGCCGTGGGGCGCCTGGATGACCTGCGAGGAGACCGTCAACGGTCCCGACGTCGGCCCCGACTTCACCGGCAAGTCCAACAAGGACCTCAAGAAGCCGCACGGCTACGTGTTCGAGGTGCCCGTCAGCCACGACGCCGCCGAGGGCCAGTCCGACCGCAAGCCGCTGACCCACGCCGGCCGGTTCGCCCACGAGGCGGTCTCGTTCGACCCGAAGAACGGCCACCTCTACCTCACCGAGGACAACTACGGCTTCGCGTCCGGCTTCTACCGCTACATCCCGCCGGTACACCCGATGAAGGCGGGCCGCCTCAAGGACGGCGGCCGGCTGCAGATGCTGAAGATCAAGGGCGTCGACAACGCGCACATGGAGGCGCAGAAGGTCAACGGAGCGACGTTCAACGTCGTCTGGGTCGACATCGACGAGCCCGACTTCCAGTACGACTACGAGCCCGGCACGGACGCCCCGACCCCGAACAACACGGCGCTGACCCACGTCAGCAGCCAGGGCTGGGCGAAGGGCGCGGCGTTGTTCTCGCGCCTCGAGGGTCAGGTGTACGACCGCGGCACGGTCTTCTTCACCTCCACCCAGGGCGGTGGCGCGGCCGAGCCCGACACCACCGCCAGCACGGGCGGCGGCTACGGCCAGGGCTCCGGCCAGGTCTGGGCCTACAACATCAAGAACGAGACCCTGCGCTGCGTCTACCAGTCCCCCGGTCCGCTCGCGCTCGACATGCCCGACAACGTGACCACCTCCAAGCGCGGCACCCTCGTCGTCTGCGAGGACAGCTCGGGTGACAACTACCTGCGGGGCCTGACCCGTCGCGGCAAGATCTGGGACATCGCCCTGAACCGGCTCGAGAGCAACACCGGTACGCCGCGGTACGGCGACGAGTTCGCCGGCTCGACGTTCAGCCCGGACGGCCGGATGCTGTTCGTCAACATCCAGAGCAGCAAGGGCATGACCTTCGCGATCTGGGGCCCGTGGGGCCGCATCGGCTGCTGACGCCCTGAAATGACGCTGCCCCGCCCGAAACTTTCGGGCGGGGCAGCGTTCAGTTTCGGGCGGGTCGGCGTCAGACGGCGTACGGCTCGAGCTCGCCGGCCAGGTCCGCGTTGGCGCGGCCGTGGACGAGCGTGCCGTCGCCGGTGTGCTCCATCGAGGCGATCTCGCCGTGCTGGTGGAGCCGGTTGATCAGGTCGCCCCGCTCGTAGGGCACCAGCGCCTTGAACTCGACGCCGGGCCGCGGCAGCTCGCCCTCGATGACCTGGAGCGCGGCCTTGATGCCCTCGCCGGTCTTCGCGCTGACGACGACCGAGTGGGGCTCGCGCTGCTGCAGCCGGGCCAGCACCATCGGGTCGGCCGCGTCGGCCTTGTTGATGACGACCAGCTCCGGCACGTCGCCGGCGCCGATCTCGGCGAACACCTCCCGCACCGCGGAGATCTGCCCCTCCGGGTCGGGGTGGGAGCCGTCGACGACGTGGAGCACCAGGTCGGCGTCGGCGACCTCCTCCAGCGTCGAGCGGAACGCCTCGACGAGCTGGTGGGGCAGGTGGCGGACGAACCCGACGGTGTCGCTCATCGTGTAGACGCGGCCGTCGGCGGTGGTGGTGCGCCGGGTGGTGGGGTCGAGGGTCGCGAACAGCGCGTCCTCGACGAGCACCCCGGCGTTGGTGAGCCGGTTGAGCAGCGACGACTTGCCGGCGTTCGTGTAGCCCGCGATCGCGACGCTGGGGATGTGGTGGCGCCGCCGCTCCTGCCGCTTGGTGTCGCGGGTGCCGCGCATCTCCTTGAGCTCGCGGCGCAGCTTGGCGATCTTGGTGTTGATCCGGCGCCGGTCGGTCTCGATCTTCGTCTCACCGGGACCGCGGCCACCGATGCCGGCGCCGCCGGCGACCCGGCCGCCGACCTGGCGGGACAGGTTGCCGCCCCAGCCGCGGAGCCGCTGCTTGAGGTAGTTCAGCTGCGCCAGCTCGACCTGCGCCTGGCCCTCCTTGGACTTCGCGTGCTGGGCGAAGATGTCGAGGATCAGCGCGGTGCGGTCGACGACCTTGACCTTGAGGCGGTCCTCGAGGTTCCTCAGCTGCGAGGGGGCGAGCTCGCCGTCGCAGATGACGGTGTCGGCGCCGGTGGCCTGCACGATCTCGCGGAGGCCGTCGACCTTGCCGCGACCGATGTACGTCGCGGGGTCGGGCTTCTGCCGCCGCTGGTAGATCGCGTCGAGCACCTCCGAGCCGGCGGTCTCGGCGAGCAGCGCGAGCTCGGCCATGGAGTTCTCGGCGTCGTCGACGGTGCCTTCGGTCCACACGCCGACCAGGACGACCCGCTCGAGGCGGAGCTGGCGGTACTCGACCTCGGTGATGTCCTCGAGGTCGGTGCGGAGCCCGGCCACCCGGCGCAGCTCGTGGCGCTCGGCCAGGTCGAGGTCACCGGTGGTGAGCTCCTCGGGGTCGGGCTCGTCGGCCCAGGAAGGACGGCGTGCCTCGTCGGCGTACCCGCTCTCGAAGTCGGTGTCCCCGTCGGTGTCCTCGTCGGCCTCGAGGTCGGGGGCCGGCTCGTAGCCGTCGTCCCCGGTTTCCTCGAAGTCCTCGTCCTCCCAGGCGCGGGTGGCGGCCAGCTCGGCCTCGAGGGAGAAGTCGCGTGCGTTCGTCATATGCCTCTCAGGGTAGGTCCGCGGCACCGCAGAGTGCGAGCCGATAAGGCTTCAACACCCGCGCGGCGCCGCGGATTCCCTCCCACACGCTCCCGGGGCACGCTCCCCGGGACACGCCCCGGGGTGCGGCTCAGGTCTCGACCGCCTCCTTCACGCGGGCCAGCATCGCGTCGAGGTCCTCGTCGCCGTTCCAGCTGAAGCGGTCGGCCATCTCGCCGAGCCACGTCGCCGGGCCTGCCCAGCCGAAGGCCAGCGAGTACGTCGTGCCGGTGTCGTCCGGTGCGAACGTGTGGGTCCACACCCCGCCGAGGTTGGCGTGGTCGACGATGCGCTCGTTCGGGACGAACTCCTCGCGGGTGAACACCCACTCCATGTGGAAGAGCAGGAACATCCGGCCCATCATCCGGAAGGTCGAGCCCAGACCGTCGGGGGTGAGGTGGACCTCCGCCAGCGCCGAGTGGCGCCGCATGTCCTCACCGAAGCCCATGAGGAAGTTCTCGGGGACCTTGACGTAGTCGAAGACCTTGTCCACCGGAGCGTCGATGTGGACGCTCCTCCTGTGCAGCTCCTTGGTCATCTCGGGACCCCCTTTCGAGTCACCTCCAGCATCTGACCGTGGGCGCTCACCCGGCAGAGCACCACTGCCCACGCGGCCGGGACCGTGGTCGGGGGCGCCGCGGGCGAAGGGCCCGCCGCGGGCCCAGAGAGGGGCGCGGAAACCCCGGCGCCGACCGGCCGCGCCCGGCAGTAGGTTGGCCCGGTGACCTCCCCCACGCTCCCCGACCGCGCCCGCGTCGTGATCGTCGGCGGCGGCGTCATCGGCTGCTCGATCGCCTACCACCTGGCCCACGAGGGCTGGACCGACGTCGTTGTCCTCGAGCGCGACCGGATCACCTCCGGCACCACCTGGCACGCCGCCGGGCTGATGACCTGCTTCGGCTCCTTCTCGGAGACCTCGACGAAGATCCGGCTCTACTCGCGCGAGCTGTACGCACGGCTCGAGGAGGAGACCGGCCAGTCGACCGGCTTCAAGCCCGTCGGGCTGATCGAGGCGGCTGCCGACGAGGACCGGCTCGAGGAGTACCGCCGGGTCGCCGCCTTCCAGCGCCACCTCGGCCTCGAGGTCGAGGAGATCTCGCCGCGCGAGATGGCCGACCTGTTCCCGTGGGCCCGGACCGACGACCTGCTCGCCGGCTTCCACGTGCCCGGCGACGGCCGGGTCAACCCGGTCGACGTCACGACCGCGCTCGCCAAGGGCGCCCGGAAGCTCGGCGTGCGCATCCTCGAGGGCGTCACCGTCGAGGACGTGCTCGTCGACGGCGGCCTCGTGAAGGGCGTGGAGGTCTCGACGGGCTCGACCGGAGGCTCGGGCGAGCGCCACCGCATCGAGGCGGAGTACGTCGTCAACTGCGCCGGCATGTGGGCCCGCGAGCTCGGCGCCCGCAACGGCTTGGTGATCCCCAACCAGGCGGCCGAGCACTACTACCTGATCACCGACACGATCGAGGGCATGGACCCGAACGCGCCGGTGTTCGAGGACCCCGCCTCCTACGGCTACTACCGCGAGGAGGGCGGCGGCATGATGGTCGGCCTCTTCGAACCCGAGGCCGCGCCGTGGAAGGTCGAGGGCATCCCGCGCGACTTCTCCTTCGGCACGATCCCGCCCGACTGGGACCGGATGGCGCCGTTCCTGGAGAAGGCGATGGCGCGGGTCCCGGTCACGCTCGAGGTCGGCGTCCGCACCTTCTTCTGCGGCCCCGAGTCCTTCACCCCCGACCTGTCCCCCGCGGTCGGCCAGGCGCCCGGCATCCGCAACTACTTCGTCGCCGCCGGCATGAACTCCGTCGGCATCCTCTCCGCCGGCGGCCTCGGCCGGGTGCTGGCGCACTGGATCACCACCGGCCGGCCGGACGTGGACGTCACCGGCTTCAACGTCGACCGGTTCCGGCCGTGGCAGGCCGACGACGACTACCGGGCGGCCCGCACCACCGAGATCCTCGGCACCGTCTACGCCGCCCACACTCCCGGCAAGCAGCTGCGCAGCGCCCGCGACCGGCTGCTGTCCCCGGTCCACGACCGGCTGGTCGCCCACGGCGGCCTGCTGCGCGAGGTGTCCGGCTGGGAGGGCGCCGACTGGTTCGCCGGCGCCGGCGAGACGGCGTACGCCGAGCCGACCTGGGGGCGGGCGCCCTGGTTCGCCCACTGGGAGGCCGAGCACCGCGCCGTCCGCGAGGGCGTCGGGCTGATGGACATGAGCTTCATGGCCAAGTTCGCGGTCGACGGTCCCGACGCCGGGGCGGTGCTCGACCGGGTCTCCGCCGGCGCCGTCGACGGCGAGCCCGGGATGATCACCTACACCCAGTGGCTCGACGAGGACGGCCGGATCGAGGCCGACCTCACCGTCACCAAGCACGAGGACAACGACTTCCTCGTCGTCGCCTCCGACACCGCGCACGGCCACGCGCAGGCCTGGCTCGAGCGGCAGATCGCCGCCACCGGCGCGGACGCGTTCGTCACCGACGTCACGGACAAGTACGGCCAGCTCAACCTGCAGGGCCCGCGCTCGCGCGACGTGCTCGCCAAGGTCACCGGCGCCGACCTGTCGACCGACGCCTTCGGCTTCCGCGCCGCCCGCTGGATCGAGGTCGCCGGCGTCGACGTGCTCTGCGTCCGCATCACCTACCTCGGCGAGCTCGGCTACGAGCTCTACGTCCCGGCCGGCCACACCGTCGGGGTGTACGACGCGCTGCTCGCGGCCGGCGAGCCCGAGGGCATCCGGCCGGTCGGCCTCAAGGCGCTGTCGTCGCTGCGGATGGAGAAGGCCTACCGCGACTTCGGCCACGACATCGACAACACCGACTGCCCGCTCGAGGTCGGCCTCGGGTTCGCCCTCGCGCTCGACAAGCCCGGCGGCTTCGTCGGCCGCGACGCGGTACTGGCCCGCAAGGAGGCCAACCAGGCCGCCGGCGGGATGGCGCAGCGGCTGGTGCAGCTGCGGGTGCTCGACGCCGAGCCGCTGCTGTACCACGCGGAGATCGTCTACCGCGACGGCGTCGATGTCGGCTACGTCCGCGCGGCGTCGTACGGCTGGACGCTCGGCGGCGCGGTCGGGCTCGCCTTCGTCTCCGGCGGCGGCGAGCCGGTGACGCCCGACTGGCTGCGCTCCGGCACGTGGGAGGTCGACGTCGCCGGCACCCGCCACCCGGTCGAGGTGTCGCTGCGGCCGATGTACGACCCGGCCTCCGAGCGCATCAAGGTCTAGGGCGCGTGGGCCGCCTGGTGACCGTCTCGACGGACGGCCGGGAGCTGGCCGACCTGCTCGACGGGCTGGTCGGCGAGCCGGTCGGCGGGGACCCGGCCGGCCCGGCCGACCGGGTGCTGCTCGGCATCAGCGGCGCCCCCGGCTCGGGCAAGTCGACGCTCGCGGCCGCGCTCGCGGCGCTGCGGCCCGAGGCGGCGGTGGTGCCGCTGGACGGCTTCCACCTCGCCGACGTCGAGCTCGCGCGACGCGGGCTGCTCGACCGCAAGGGCGCGCCGGAGTCCTTCGACGGCCACGGGTACGCCGCCTTGCTGACCCGGCTGCGGGAGCGGCCGGACCACGTGGTGATGGCGCCCGGGTTCGAGCGGGACCTCGAGCAGCCGCTGGCCGGGGCGCTGCCGGTGCCGCCGTCGGCCGGCCTGGTCGTCACCGAGGGCAACTACCTGCTGCTCGACGCCGACCCGTGGCCGCAGGCGCGGGCCCGGCTCGACGCGGTCTGGCACGTCGTCGTCGACGACGCGTTGCGGCGTACCCGGCTGGTGGCCCGGCACGAGGCGTTCGGCAAGCCGCCAGCCGCCGCCCGGGCCTGGGTCGACCGGGTGGACGAGCCGAATGCGCGGCTGGTCGAGGCCGCCCGCGACCGGGCCGACCTCGTGCTCGACCTGACGGGGTGGCGCCCGGTCGGGGGCTAGCCCGATCCGATCGGGCTATGGCGGCACACCGGGCCGTCTGGCCACACTGGTCACAGCAGCCTTCCCGGCTGTACGCCGGAGACGGGTGGTCGGCGCATGGACCAGCAGGACACGGGAGCCCCTCCCCCGGCTGACGACGCTCCGGGGGGCCAGCAGCGGGGTCGACCGAAGGGTCGACCGGGGGCCCGGCCGCTGGGCGAGCGCTGGTGGGAGCGGGTCCTGCTCGCTGCCGTCCTGACCGCCGCCGGCGCCTTCTTCGCCTCGCGCGCCACCCCCGACGACCCCGGCGGCGGGCCGATCGACGGGCCCGGCATCGCGGCGCTGCAGCTGGCCGGCTCCGCGGAGGCAGCGCGCTCGTGGGTCGGCTACTACGGCAGCGAAGCGCTGCAGGCGGCGGTGCTGTGGGACCTCGGCCTGGTCTTCTGCTGGACCGTCCTGCTGACGCTGCTGGCGCTGTGGACCGGCCGGGAGTACCGCACCGTCACCGCCCGCCGCGCCGCCCCCGGCCTCGCCGGTCTGACCGTGGGCGGCGGCGTCCTCGACGTCGTCGAGAACCTGCTGCTCGTCGACGCCGTCGAGGGCAGCGACCCGTGGGCCTGGCCGGCCATCGCGATCGCGGCCTGGGCGAAGTGGCTGATCGTCGTCGTGGTGGTCGCCTACGTCGCCGGCGGGCTGCTGTCGCTGCTGCTGCGGCGCGACGTCCGCGAGGTGCTGCGCTGCGCCGACCGTGCGGACGGCTCAGGCGACCCCACCGCACCCCCGCCGTCGCGCACCACCGGCGAGGAGCGGTTCGGGCTGGCGTTCTCCGGCGGCGGGGTGCGGGCCGCGTCGATCGCGCTCGGCGCGCTGCAGGCGCTGGAGCGGTACGACGACCTCGGCTGGGGCCGCGCCGGCCACGTCACGTCGGTCTCCGGCGGCTCCTACATGGCGGGCGCCTGGAGCCTGGCGCGCGGCGTACCCCGCCCGCTCGCGCCCAACGCGCCGTCACCCTGGGCGAGCGCCGGCCTGCAGCCGGGTCCCGAGGAGCGGCACCTGCGCGGCAACCTCGGCTACCTGCTCACCCGCACGCCCCGCGGCGCCGGGCAGGACGCCCTCGCCGCCGCGGAGACCGACTCGCCCCGGCGGGCCCGCCGGCTGCCGTCGGTGGTCGCCACCGTGCTCACCGGGCTGCTCCTCAACGTGCTCGTCTTCCTCGGGGCGCTGTGGGTGGTCGCGCAGCTCACCGGCTGGTTCTACCGCTGGTACTTCGGCATCGGCTGCCCCACCTGGCGGCTCGACCGCAGCCTCGACGTCGCGCTCGACCAGCCCTGCGTCACCGAGCCGAGCCGGGTCGTCTGGCCGATCCTGGGCTGGCTGATCCTCGGCCTCGGCGCGCTGCTGGTGTGGGTGCTCGCGAGCAAGGTCGTGGAGATCCTCGGCCGCTCGGAGCCGCCCACCTGGCTGCTCGGCCCGAAGTTCCTCGGCTACGGCGGCCTCGTCGTCGCCGGCGTGCTGGCGGTGCTGCTGGGGCTGGTGCCGTTCCTGGTCTCGCTGCTGTGGCGGCCGGTCGACGCGCAGGGTGTGCTCACCGACGTCGTCGCCGCGCTCGGCGCGCTCGGCTCCGCCGCCGCCGTGCTCCGGCTGCTGCGCCGGCCGCTGGCCCGGGTGGCGCCGCTGCTGGCCGGCCTGCTGTTCGCGCTGCTGCTGCTCTTCCTGCTCTGCCGCTGGGCGCTGTCGGCGATGGTGACCGCGCCCGACGACCGGCCGGTGGGCGCGGTCGTGGTGGTCGCCGTCGTGCTGCTCGCGCTCCACCTCGGCGGCACCGCGGAGTTCTGGTCGCTCTCGGCGTACTACCGCGGCCGGCTGCGGTCGGCGTTCGCGACGTACCGCGTCGTCGGCGGTGTCGGTGAGGCCGGCGTGCACGCCCGGGCGTACGTCGACAACGACCTCGCGCCCGACGACGAACGGGTGGAGCCCAGCCTGTCCGCGCTCGAAGTCCGTGGGCCCGCGCCCGCCGGCCGGGACGAGGGCATCGGCACGCCCCTGACGATCTGCGCGGCCGCCACCGTCACCGGCCGGCAGGTCCGCACCCACTACGGCATCCCCGCACTCAGCGTCACCTTCACGCCGCGGCAGGTGCAGATGTTCGCGCCGGTCGAGGAGGACGGGCTGTGGCAGCGCTACGCCTGCACGACCGAGGACCTCGACCTGCTGCGGCCGCGGCTGCGCCCGCGGCTGACGACGATGATGGCGGTGGGCCTCTCCGGCGCCGCGGTCTCGCCGGCGATGGGGCGGTTCCGGATCGGCCCGGTCAGCATGGTGCTGGCGTTCCTGAACGTCCGGCTCGGCGCCTGGCTGCCCAACCCGCGGTACGCCGCCACGATCGCCGCCCAGGAGCGGGCTCGCGCCGACGCGGGCCGGCCGCCGCGACCGCTGCCGCGGCCCGGGCTGGGCTACCTGTTCAAGGAGTTCCTCGGCTGGTTCGACCCCAGCGACCTGTTCGTCTACGTCAGCGACGGCGGCCACTGGGAGAACACCGCGCTCGTCGAGCTGCTGCGCACCGCGCACCACCGCGAGGTCGTCTGCGTCGACGCCGACGCCGGCCCGGGCAACCTGGCCACGTCGGTGTCGAAGGCGATCGACCTCGCCCAGCTCGAGTGCGCCGCGCAGGTGGTGCTCAACCTCGACGTGCTGCGCGCCGACCGCGACCCCTCGCCCGGCCGCGACTACTCGCCGCGCTCGGTGAACCTCGGCCTGGTCCGCCGCTTCGACGGCGACCCGACCGAGTGGACGGGCAGCCGGGAGGACATCGAGGCGTCGGCCGAGCGGATCGGGCTGCTCTGGTACACCAAGCCCGCCCTCACCGAGGACATGCCGCCGCAGCTGCTCGCCTACCGCGAGGTCGACCCGACCTTCCCGCGGGTCAGCACGGTCAACCAGTTCTTCCACGCCGCCCAGTTCGCCGCCTACCGCGACCTCGGCCGCTTCAACGCCCGCAAGGTGGTCGCCGCCCGCCGCACCCTGGCGGCGGCCGTCGCCGACCACCCGACGTACGACGGCTTCCGGGCCGCCGTCACCGAGCAGCCCGACAGCGCCATCGCCGAGATCGCCGGGCTGGTCTCGATGCTCACCGGCCAGGGCCCCGCCGAGGAGCCGCCCGCCGGCTGGGTGCTCAGCGAGCTGGTCAGCCTCGTCGAGCAGCTCGCCGCCGACCGGGTCGCGGCCGACCGGCCGGCGTACCGGCAGCGGGTCTACGACCAGGTCCGCGCCACGCTCGCCGAGCATCCGCCCGCCGAGGACCGCCCGGTGACGCCCTGAGAATGCACGCGGGACGTCATACGAAACGGTCGCTATTGCGACCGGACCGTATGACGTCCCGCGCGGGCGTCAGCGGGAGATCAGCTCACTTGGGAGGCATCCGGATGCCGCCGTCGACGCGCACCGTCTCGCCGTTCATGTAGGAGTTGGTGACGCACTCGACGACCATCGAGGCGAGCTCCTCGGGCTGGCCGAGCCGCTTCGGGAAGAGCACGTTGGCGCCGAGCCGGGCCTTGAACTCCTCGGCCGCCTCGCCCTCGCCGTAGATCGGGGTGTCGATGAGGCCGGGGGCGACGGTGTTGACGCGCACCGCGATGGCGGCGAGGTCGCGTGCGACCGGCAACGTCATGCCGACGATGCCGCCCTTGGAGGAGGAGTACGCCGCCTGGCCGATCTGGCCGTCGAACGCCGCCACGCTCGCCATGTTGACGATCGCGCCGCGCTCGCCGGACTCGAGCGGCTCGAGGTTGCCCATCGCGGTGCCGGCGATCCGGATCGCGTCGAAGGTGCCGATCAGGTTGATCGCGATGACCTTCTTGTAGAGGTCGAGGTCGTGGGCCGACTCGACGGTGCCGTCGCGGCCGACGGTGCGGGCGGCGGGGCCGATGCCGGCGGAGTTGACCAGGACGCGCAGCGGGCCGAGCTCGCCGGCCTTCTCGACGGCGGCCTTGATCTGCTCGGTGTCGGTGACGTCGACGTGGACGAAGACGCCGCCGATCTCCTTGGCGAGCGCCTCGCCCTTGTCGGCCTGCACGTCGGCGACGACGACCTTGGCGCCGCGGGCGGCCAGCGCGCGGGCGACGGCGGCGCCGATGCCCGAGGCGGCGCCGGTGACGATGGCGGAGGATCCGGTGATGTCCATGAGGCGAGATCCTAGGCCGGTCGTGTGGCTGGGGCCGTCGCGGGTGACGCCCTCAGCCACACGACGTCAAAGTCGGCGTCAGAGGTCCGTGGTGCCACGGGCGACGACGACCGCGGGACCGGTCAGCAGCACCCGGTCGTCCTCGGTCCAGGTGACGTGGAGCGTCCCACCCGGCACGTCGACGCGGTACGTCGCGGGACGGGGTGCGTCGTCGCCGAGCGCTGCGGCGACCGCCACCGCGCAGGCGCCGGTGCCGCAGGAGCGGGTCTCCCCCGAGCCTCGCTCGTGGACCCGCATCGAGACGTGCTGCTCGCCGCTCCGGACGAAGAACTCGACGTTGACGCCGGACGGGTAGATCTGCGGGTCGAAGGTGGGCTCGTCGAGCAGCAGCCCGGCGTCCGCGAGGTCCTCGACGAGCGCGACGGCGTGCGGGTTGCCCATGTCGACGTGGCGCGCGGGCCACGACCGGTCCTCGACGCCGACCGTGGTGTCGCCGAGCACCTTCGGCATCCCCATGTCGGCGGTGACCCGGTCGCCGTCGGCGGTCAGCACCTTGATCCCGTCGCGGGTCGCGATCGGCACCGGCTGGCCGGCCGGCACCAGCCCCTCGTCGAGGAGGTGCCGGACGAAGACGCGGATGCCGTTGCCGCACATCTCGCTGGTCGAGCCGTCGGAGTTGCGGTAGTCCATGAACCACTCCGCCTGGTCGGCCTGGCTCGGGTCCCACACGCTGGTGCGGACCACGCGGAGCACCCCGTCGGCGCCGATCCCGGCGCGGCGGTCGCACAGGGCGCGCACCCGGGCCGCGTCGAGGTCGCCGTGGAGCGTCCCGTCGTGGTCGGGCAGCAGCACGAAGTCGTTCTCGGTGCCGTGGCCCTTCAGGAAGGGGTAGCTCATGGCGTCATTGTCCACGACTTCCCGCGAGAGTCACGGGGTCGACCACCGGCAGCCCGGCCACCGACCACCGGGGTCAGCGGTAGAGGTTCTCGGCGTACGACGGCCCGTAGTACTCGTCGAGCTCGGCCAGCGTCGCGTCCGCCCGGTCGAGCTCCTTGGCCAGCACGGCCCGGCGCGGCACGCTGCCCATCGGGTCCCAGGTCTCCGGGTCCCACAGCCCCGACCGCAGGAACGCCTTCTGGCAGTGGTGGAAGACCTCCTCGACGTCCACCACGAGCGCGAGCACGGGCCGATGCCCGTCGACCACCATCTCGTCGAAGAACGGCGCGTCGCACACCAGCCGCGCCCGGCCGTTGACGCGGAGGGTGTCGCCGCGGCCGGGGATGAGGAAGATCAGCCCGACCCGCGGGTTCTCGAGCAGGTTGCGGTAGCCGTCGGCACGCCGGTTGCCGGGCCGCTCGGCGATGGCGAGGGTGCGGTCGTCGAGGACGTGCACCAGCCGCCCCGCCGGGTCGCCCTTCGGCGAGGCGTCGCAGCTGCCGTCGGCCGCCGCGGTGGCGATGATGCAGAACGGCGACGCCGCCAGCCACGCCCGGTCCAGGTCGACGAGCGCCGGTCGGGTCTTGTCGCGCGCCCGCTGGCTCGGCTCGCCGAGCAGCGCGGCGAGCTCCTCGGCGCTGTCGATCCCGGTCCAGGTGCTGCGGTCGGCGTTCGGCTGGGTCACGCTCGCACGGTACGCCGTCCTCGCGGCCCGGAGCGTGCGGCTTCACCATGGTCCCGTGGTGAAGCCGCACATCCCGTGGCGCAGGACCCTTGGGAGGTGCAGGTCCACCACGGGACCTTGGTGAACCTGTGGTCACTCGGCGAGCGGGCCCACCACGTCGTACCGGGCGCACGCGAAGGCCCCGTTCTGCGCGAGCTCGGTCAGCCGCAGGTCGAACCGGCCGGGGAACAGCGGCCGGCCCGCGCCCAGGGTGACCGGGGCGATCGCGACGACCACCTCGTCGAGCAGGCCGGCCCCGGCGAACTGCGCGGCCAGGCCTCCCCCGCCGCAGACCCAGACGTCCTGACCGGCGGCGGCCTCGACCATCTCCGCGTGGACCTCGCGCACGTCGTCGGAGGTGAAGCGGATGTCGCCGTCCGGCTCCGGGAAGGTGCGGTGCGTGAACACCCAGGTCGGCTGCTCGAACGACCACCCCTCCCCCGAGGTGGCCATGTGGTCGAGCAGCCACTGGTAGGTGGTCGCGCCCATCGCGATCGCGCCGACCCCCTTGAAGAACGCCCCGAAGCTGAGGGGCCCCTCCTCGTCGTGCTCCTGCTTGAAGAGCCAGGCGAGCGAGTCGTGCTCGTCGGCGAGGTACCCGTCGAGGGTGGTGGCGGTGTGGAAGACGGTGCGGGTCATCGGCCGGCTCCTTCCGCCGCCTCGCCCATTCGCCGGCGCAGCCACAGGATCGGGTCGCCGTCGTCGACCTCGCCGCCAGCCGCGCGGACCAGCTGCCGCGCCAGGCTGCGGCGGGCGGCCGAGAACGTCAGCACGTGCGCGACGACGCTGCTCATCACGAACGACTCCGGCGGGTCGCACAGCGCGTCGATGAGCCGGTCGTCCCAGGCGCCGCGGCGTTCGATGTCGGCGACGGCGGACCGCCACCGCGGCGCGACCTCGTCGTGGCGCTCGATCAGCGTTGCCGGGTCGTCGGCCCGCTGGGGCGGGAAGTCGGTGCCCTCGATCGCGGCGAGCCACACCTCCTTAGTGGCGACGAGGTGGGCGAGCACCTGCGCGAGCGACTCGTCGGGGCCGTCGAAGCCGACCACGGCGGCGCCGGGCAGCCGGGGTTCGCGGTACGCCGCGTCCGGCAGCTGCTTGGCCAGGTCGAGGAGGTCGCGGGTGTCGTCGAGGTCGTGGGCGACCAGCTGCTCGGTGAGGGGACTCATGGGCTGCTCCGTGGTGTGCACCCACAGCGAGGCGGGCGGGTGGAAGTGGATGCCGTTCGGGGCCGGGAGCCAGTGCCCGTCCCGCGGCGCCGGGACGCTCGGCGCGTGCCCGTGGGCGCGGGTGAACGCCCGGCTGAAGCCCTCGACGGACTCGTAGCCGGCGGCGAACGCCGCCTCGGTCACCGACGCGCCCCGCCGCAGCTGCCACGCGGCGCGCTCGAGCATCACGCGGCGCCGCAGCGCGACCGGTGACTCGCCGGCGCCCCGCGCGAGCTGGCGACTGAAGTGGAACGGCGAGGCGAAGGCGCCGCCGGCCATGTCGCCGAGGGTCCGGTGCTCCTCGTCGAGCACCGCGTCGAGCAGCTCGCGGAGCCGGTCGCGCCCGGAGGTCTCGGTCATGCGGCCAGTCTGCCGCCGCGTGGGCCTTCCGCGCCCGACCGATCTTGCTCAGTCGGTGGCGCCCCGGGCGGCCGCCACGGCGTCCAGCGCCCTCGCCACGCGTTCGGGGTCGTCGTACGCCACCCAGTGGATGCGCGGGTCCTTGCGGAACCAGGCGTCCTGCCGGCGCGCGAACCGCCGGGTCGCGACCACGGTGCGCTCGCGGGCCTCGTCGAGGCTGATCTCCCCGTCGAGGTACGCCGTCACCTCGGGGTAGCCGATCGCCCGCCCGGCGGTGCGGGAGCCGTCGAGCCCCTGCTCCCGCAGCCGGGCCACCTCGTCGACGAACCCGTCGGTGAACATCCGGTCCACCCGCTGCTCGATCCGGGCGTCGAGGGTGGGCCGGTCGATGTCGACGCCGATCTGGACGCTCGCGGGGTCGGCGTACTCCAGCCGGGGCAGCGACGCGCTGAACGGGCGGCCGGTGATCTCGATGACCTCGAGCGCGCGGACGACGCGGCGGCCGTTCTCGGGCAGGATCCGCTCGGCGGCCTCGAGGTCGCGCTCGGCGAGCCGGCGGTGCAGCGCCCGGGAGCCGACCTCGGCCAGCTCGCCCTCGAGCCGCTCGCGGACGGCGGGGTCGGTGCCGGGGAACTCGAACCGGTCGAGGATCGCGCGGGTGTAGAGCGCCGAGCCGCCGACCAGCACGGGCGTCGCGCCGCGGCCGCGCAGCTCGGCGATCACGGACCGCGCCTGCTGCTGGAACTCCGCGACGGTCAGCGGCTCGGCCACGTCGAGCAGGTCGAGCAGGTGGTGCGGGATGCCGCGCCGCTCGGCCGGCGCCGGCTTGGCGGTGCCGATGTCCATGCCGCGGTAGACGGCCATCGCGTCGGTGTTGACGATCTCGCCGTCGAGCCGCTCGGCCAGGTCCAGCGAGAGGGCGGTCTTGCCCGAGGCGGTGGCGCCGACGACCGCGACGATCGGGACCTGGTCGGCTGCGGGGCCGGAGGGAGTGCCCGCGGGACGGGACGACGGGACGGAGCCCGTCGTGCGCCCGCTCGTCATGTGGCTAGTGTGTCAAGGGAGGGGTTCCCCCGAGGAGCCGACCCGACCCGAGAGGAGCGCGATGAGCTTCCTGGACAAGGCCCGGGCGAAGCTGACCGAGGCCGTCGACAAGCACGGGGACAAGGTCGCGGAGGGCGTCGACAAGGCGGCCCGCACGCTCGACGAGAAGACCAAGGGCAAGCACTCCGACAAGATCCGGGGCGGCGCCTCCAAGGCCAAGGAGGCCCTCGAGAAGCTCGACGGCCGCGACGACGGCGACCTCGGTCGCCCCGGCAGCAGCGGGACCGGAGGCACCCCCTGATGGCGGACGAGCGCGACGAGCGGCTCGACGCGCCGGCTCCGCCGGGCGGGCCGCAGCGCGCCGACGCCCCCGACGGGCCGGTGACGCCCGGCGAGCCGGCGCCCGACCCGGGCCCGGAGGTCCAGCGGGTCACCCGCCGCGAGGAGGGCGAGGCGCACGAGCCCGGCCCCGGCGAGGAGGGCCAGTCCCAGGTCGAGGCCGCGCTCCAGGCGGAGAACGCCGAGACCTCGCTCGACCAGCCCAGCCAGTAGGCCCGCCACACCAGCCGCACGACCGCGAGGAGGACGCATGACCGAGAAGTCCGCCGACGATCTCGAGGAGCTCGTGGAGCTCGACGACGCGGAGGAGGCGCGCCACGACCCCGAGGAGTACGAGCCCGACGCCCCCGTCTCCGGCGACACCGGCACGGAGTTCGAGGCCACCGGCGAGCCCGCCCACACCCCGCACGACGAGGCGGCCGAGGTCGAGGACGGTGCGCCGTAGACCGCTTCGTGGTCGTCCCGGCGGCCTACGTGTTCCTGCTGCGCGACGGCGTGGCCGGGCCGGAGGTGCTGCTGCAGCTGCGGCAGAACACCGGCTTCATGGACGGCCACTGGGCCGCCGCCGCGGCCGGTCACGTGGAGAAGGGCGAGACGGCGTACGACGCTATCCACCGCGAGGCCGCCGAGGAGATCGACGTGACGGACCTGGCGCTGGAGTTCGTGACCTCCATGCACCGGACCCGTGGTGGCGAGCCGATCGACGAGCGGATCGACTTCTTCTTCACCGCCCGGTCCTGGACCGGGGAGCCGCGCATCGTGGAGCCCCACAAGTGCGCCGACATGGGGTGGTTCCGCCTGGACACGCTGCCCGACCCGGTGGTGCCGCACGAGCGCCGCGTGTTGGAGGCGCTCCGGCTGGGTATCACCACTCCCTACACGACCTTCGGATTCCCTGCTGCGAGGGAGGAGCAGACCGATGAGCTCAGACCTGGGCCCGATGCCCGAACCCGAGATCGAGCCGGGTGAACCCAATCCCGGTGGCGTCGACGCCATCGAGGAGAAGGACATCCCACCCGCGGTGCCCGACCTCCAGGCCAACCCGGCCATCGGCGGTGAGCCGGAGGAGCTCGCCCAGCCGGAGGAGACCGACGACGGTCCGACCTCCGACGGCGCGAGCAACCCGACCGAGGAGACGCCGGCGTGACGCCGGAGCAGCCGGAGCATCCGGAGCAGCCAGGGCAGCCCGGCGAGGAGGAGCTGCGGCAGTCGCAGCCCAACGCGACCGGCCCCGAGGGCGCCGCCGGCGACATGGGCGTGAGCAGCGAGCGGGTCGGCCCCGGAGGCGAGACCGACGGGATGCGCGACACCACCCCGCAGGAGCGCGACCCGGACGCCGACGTGCCCCCCGAGCAGCGGCCGGGCCAGGTCGAGGAGAACCCCGAGGGCATCCCGCCGAAGTCGGGCTACTCCTCGGTCGACCCCCGCGCCGACGACGAGGTCTGACTGCCCGAGCCGGTGGTCGAGGTGCGAAGGCGCGCTGAGCGCCTGAGCCTCGAGGCCCCCTGACCGGAGGCAGGGCGGCGACGACCGCCCGCACAGGTCTGGACAGCCCGGCGCACCCGCGACAGGGTGCTCGGCATGCGCAACCATCTCGGGACCCTTGCCCTGACCCTTGCCCTCCTACCCGCCGGCCTCGCCGCCACCGGCACCGTTGCCTCGGCCGCCCCGGGCGACGACCGCCCGGACCGCGACCGTCCCCGCGACAACGGCTGGACCACCGCCGTCGTCGACCCCGACCAGTCCTTCCGCGGCCTCGACGCCGTGAACCGGCGTACGGCGTGGGTGACCGGCGGCAGCGTCTCCGGCGGTGCCGGCCGGGTCTTCCGCACCACCGACAGCGGCGGCTCGTGGACCGACGTCACGCCCGACGGCACCGACGGGCTCATGCTCCGCGACGTCGAGGCCCGCGGCCGCGACACCGCGGTCGTCCTGGCGATCGGCCCGGGCGAGGCGTCGCGGATCTACCGCACCACCGACGGCGGCGAGAGCTGGACCGAGACGTTCCGCAACACCGACGAGGCGGCGTTCTACAACTGCCTCGACTTCTTCCCCGGCGGCAAGCGTGGGCTGGCCGTGAGCGACCCCGTCGACGGGAGGTTCCGCGTCATCTCCACCCGCGACGGCGGGCGCAGCTGGGAGGTGCTCCCCACCGAGGGGATGCCGGCCGCTGACGGTGAGTACAACTTCTCCGCCAGCGGCGACTGCCTCGTGATCGCCGGCCGCCACGCCTGGTTCGGCACCGGCGGCGAGCAGGCCCGAGTCCTCCACTCCGACGACCGCGGCCGCACCTGGCACGCCACCGACTCGGGGCTGGCCGCTGGCGAGGCCGCCGGCGTCTTCGCGCTCGCGATGAAGAACCCGCGTCGCGGCGTCCTGGTGGGCGGCGACTTCGCCGCACCGGCCGACGGCACCGGCGCTGCCGCGGTCACCCGCAGCGGCGGGGGCTCGTGGGCCGGCGGCGCCGACCTCCCCCACCTCGGCGAGGACGCCGCATGGGTGCAGGGCCGTCGCGCGACCGTGCTGGCCGTGGGCGAGGGCGGCGGCGAGGGTGGCACCGCCATCAGCCGCGACGGCGGCCGCACCTGGGCGACGTGGTCCGACGAGGCGTTCCACACGCTCGACTGCACCCGCGACGGCGCCTGCTGGGCGGCCGGCGGCGGGGGCCGGGTGGGCACCCTCTCCTGATCAGCGGCAGGCGGGCCCGTCCGGGAGCGGGGCGGGCACGCCGACCGCCGGCATGCCGAGCGAGACGCCCTGCGGGGCGGCCGGCCCGGAGGTGCGGGCCTCCCAGGCGTCGCCGGAGCGGGTACGCCGCACGTCGAGCACCGGCCCGTCGGCGACGAGGTGGTGCGGCGCGGCGTAGGTGACCTCGACGGTGACCATGTCGCCGGGGCGGACCTCGGCGGTCCCTTCCGCCAGCGCCGAGAAGTCCGGCGTGAAGTGGACGAGCCGGTTGTCGGGACCCCGCCCGGAGAGCCGGTGGGTCTCGGCGTCCTTGCGGCCCTCCCCCTCGGCGACCATCAGCTCGACCCGGCGGCCGACCAGCTTCTTGTTCTCGTCCCAGGCGATGTCGTTGACCAGCTCGACCAGCCGCTCGTAGCGGTGCTGGACGACCTCGCGCGGGACCTGGTCCTCGAGCACGGCCGCGGGGGTGCCGGGCCGCTTGGAGTACTGGAAGGTGAAGGCCCCGGAGAAGCGGGCCTCGCGGACCACCTTCATGGTCTCGAGGAAGTCCTCCTCCGTCTCGCCGGGGAAGCCGACGATGATGTCGGTGGTGATCGCCGCGTCCGGCATCGCCTCGCGGACCCGCTCGATGATCCCGAGGAACTTCTTCTGCCGGTAGGAGCGGCGCATCGCCCGCAGCACCGTGTCGGAGCCGGACTGCAGCGGCATGTGCAGCTGCGGCATCACGTTCGGCGTCTCGGCCATCGCGGCGATGACGTCGTCGGTGAACTCGGCGGGGTGCGGCGAGGTGAAGCGGACCCGCTCGAGGCCCTCGATCTCGCCGCAGGCGCGCAGCAGCTTGGAGAACGCCTGCCGGTCGCCGAACTCGACGCCGTAGCTGTTGACGTTCTGGCCGAGCAGGGTGACCTCGGAGACGCCCTCGGCGACCAGCGCGCGGACCTCGGCGAGGATGTCGCCGGGCCGGCGGTCCTGCTCCTTGCCGCGCAGCGACGGGACGATGCAGAACGTGCAGGTGTTGTTGCAGCCGACCGAGATCGACACCCACGCGGCGTACGCCGACTCACGCTTGGTCGGCAGCGTGGACGGGAAGACCTCGAGCGACTCGAGGATCTCGACCTGCGCCTCCTCCTGGACCCGGGCGCGCTCGAGCAGCGCCGGCAGCGAGCCGATGTTGTGGGTGCCGAAGACCACGTCGACCCACGGCGCCTTCTCGACGATCGTCGAGCGGTCCTTCTGCGCGAGGCAGCCGCCGACGGCGATCTGCATGCCGGGCTTCCTCGCCTTGATCGGCGCGAGGTGGCCGAGGTTGCCGTAGAGCCGGTTGTCGGCGTTCTCGCGGACGGCGCAGGTGTTGAAGACGACGACATCCGCCTGCTCACCGTCCGGAGCCGCGGCGTACCCCGCGTCCTCCAGCAGGCCGGTGAGCCGCTCGGAGTCGTGGACGTTCATCTGGCACCCGTAGGTGCGGACCTCGTAGGTGCGGGGGGCTGCCTCAGACATGACGTGTCAAGGGTAGGACGGCCCCAGTGCAGTCACGGAATCGTGACGGGGAGGTGACGGTACGCCGACACCTGCAACGGTCTGGACCGACCGGCGTGGCAACTGCCCGGTAAATGCCGATAGGTTGAAAAACATGACCGTGGAGCAGACGGAGGGCATGTCGGCCGCCCAGGGGCAGCCGCTGGTGGTGCTCGAGAACGTGAACAAGTGGTTCGGCGAGCTGCACGTCCTCCAGGACATCAACGTCAGCATCGACCGCGGCGAGGTCGTCGTCGTCATCGGACCGTCGGGGTCGGGCAAGTCCACGCTCTGCCGCGCGATCAACCGACTGGAGACGATCCAGGAGGGGACGATCACCCTTGACGGCAAGCCGCTGCCCGATGAGGGCAAGGGCCTCGCCTCGCTGCGCGCCGAGGTCGGGATGGTCTTCCAGAGCTTCAACCTCTTCGCCCACAAGACGATCCTCGAGAACGTCACCCTCGGCCCGATCAAGGTCCGGGGCAAGAAGAAGGACGAGGCGGAGAAGCGCGCCCAGGAGCTGCTCGACCGCGTCGGCGTCGCCCACCAGGCGAACAAGTACCCCGCCCAGCTCTCGGGCGGCCAGCAGCAGCGCGTCGCGATCGCGCGGGCGCTGGCGATGGAGCCGAAGGTGATGCTCTTCGACGAGCCCACCTCCGCGCTGGACCCCGAGATGATCAAGGAGGTCCTCGACGTCATGGTCGACCTCGCCGAGCGCGGCATGACCATGGTCGTCGTGACCCACGAGATGGGCTTCGCCCGCACCGCCGCCGACCGCGTGCTCTTCATGGCCGACGGGGCCATCGTCGAGGAGAACACCCCCGAGGAGTTCTTCACCAACCCGCAGACGGACCGCGCCAAGGACTTCCTCGGCAAGATCCTGAAGCACTGAGAACGGGCCGGAACCGAACACAACTGCACGACCCACCAACGGGGGCCGGAGTGCCGGCTCGGGACACAAAGGAGATGAAGATGCGTTTCACCAGGACCAAGGGCGCCGTCGCCGGGCTCGGGCTGGCGCTCGTGCTCGCCGCCTGTGGCGGGGACGACGGCGGCGAGGTCGAGGTCGCGCAGGACACCGACTTCGAGTCGGGCACGACCATGGCCGAGATCGCCGAGCGCGGCACCGTCACCATCGGCACCAAGTTCGACCAGCCCGGCTTCGGCCTGCAGAACCTCGAGGGCGAGCCCGAGGGCTTCGACGTCGAGGTCGCCAAGATCATCGCGGCCGAGATGGGCATCGCTCCGGAGGACATCGAGTGGAAGGAGACCCCTTCCGACATCCGTGAGCAGGTCATCGAGAACGGCGAGGTCGACTTCGTCGTCGCGACGTACACCATCAACGACGAGCGCAAGGAGCGCATCTCCTTCGCCGGCCCGTACTACAACGCCGGCCAGATGCTGATGACCCGCTCGGACGACGACCGCTTCTCCGGCCCGGAGGACATCGCCGAGAACCCCGACGCGAAGGTCTGCACCGTGACCGGCTCGACGCCGTCGGTCAACATCGAGGAGTACCTCGCCAGCGACGACCAGCTGGTGCTGTTCGACGTCTACGACAAGTGCGCGAGCGCGCTGAGCAACGGCCAGGTCGACGTCGTCACCACCGACAACGTCATCCTCGCCGGCTTCGTCGGCGAGTCGGACGGCGAGTTCCAGCTGGTCGGTGAGCAGTTCACCGAGGAGCCCTACGGCATCGGCATCGAGAAGGGCGACACCGCCTTCTGCGAGTTCATCAACGAGACGCTCCAGGAGAACGAGGACGCCTACCTCCAGGCCTGGGAGGACACGGCCGGACAGGTCGAGGGCAGCCAGACCCCCGAGCTCCCCGAGCCCGACACCTGCGCCTGACCGCCTGACCGAACGACTGAGGGTCGCGGTGCCGCCGCTCTGGCGGCGCCGCGACCCGGCTCCCGGAGAGGAGTGACGTGGACCCCGTCCTCGACAACCTGGACCTCTACTGGTCCGGCTTCCTGCGCTCGCTGGGGATCTGCCTGTGGGCGATGGTGGGGTCGCTGCTCCTCGGGACGCTGATCGCCGCCTTCCGCGTCTCCCCCGTGGCGTCGCTGCGGGCGTTCGGCACCGCCTGGGTGACGACGCTGCGCAACTGCCCGCTGACCGTGGTGCTGTTCTTCATGGCGTTCGGCATGCCGGAGATCGGCGTCAACTTCAGCTTCTACACCTTCGGCGTGCTGGCGCTGATCCTCTACACCTCGGCCTTCGTCTGCGAGGGCGTGCGCTCCGGCATCAACTCCGTGCAGGCCGGCCAGGCCGAAGCCGCCCGCGCGATCGGGCTCACCTTCACCCAGACGCTGACCCAGGTCGTGATGCCGCAGGCGCTGCGCAGCTCGATCCCGCCGGTCGGCAGCGTCATCATCGCGATGTTCAAGAACTCCGCGATCGTCGGCGCCTTCGGTGTCGGCCGCGACCTGTGGTCGGTCGGCAAGCGGCTCTCGAGCGCCGCGGGCTTCGACGCCCTCCCCGTCTTCACCGGGGTGGCCATCGGCTACCTCGTCATCACGCTGTCCGCCGGCGCACTGCTGGCCCTCGCCGAGCGTCGTCTGGAGGTCGCGCGATGAGCAACGTCCTCTACGACGAGCCCGGACCCAAGGCCCGCCGGCGCGCCCAGGTCGGCACCGTCATCAGCCTCGTGCTGATCGCCGGGCTGCTCTTCGTCGCCGGCCGACGGCTGGCCGACCGCGGCCAGTTCGACATGGAGCTGTGGGGTCCGCTGATCGACCCGTCCAACGAGGTCTTCGGCCAGGTCTGGAAGCTGCTGGGCGAGGGGCTCGTCGCGACGCTGACCGCGGCCGTGCTCGCGATCATCTTCTCGCTCATCATCGGCACCCTGCTGGGGAGCGCCCGGATGATGCTCGGGACGCTGGCACGGATCCCGCTCGTGGCGCTCATCGAGCTGCTGCGCGGCCTGCCGGTGGTCGTGACGATCTTCTACGTCTACGTCGTCTTCCAGTCCACCGACACCGACATCGGCTTCATGCCGGGCGACGACGGCCTGTGGTACCTCGTCATCGGCCTGACGCTCTACAACTCCGTGATCATCGCCGAGATCCTCCGCGCCGGCGTCAACTCGCTCCCCAGCGGGCAGCGCGAGGCTGCGCTCGCGATCGGCATGACGCCGCGCCAGACGATGACCAACGTGCTGCTGCCGCAGGCGTTCCGCACCATGCTGCCGGCACTCATCAGCCAGCTCGTCGTGGTCCTCAAGGACACCTCGATCGTCGCGGTGCTCGGCCTCTACATCGAGCTGCTGCGGCAGGGGAACCTCATCGCGCTGAACCTCGACAACCCGATCCAGGTGCTGTTCGTGGTGGGCCTGATCTTCATCCTGCTGAACTACCTGCTGTCGCGGGTCGCGGTGTGGGTGGAGCAGCGGCTCAGCCGGTCCCGCAGCGGTGGCGCGGGGATCCCCGTCGACGAGTCGGCGGTCGCGCAGACCTGACCGCTGGGCTGACGGCTGGGCTGACGGCGGGGCTGACGGCTGGGCTGACGGCTGGGCTGACGGCTGGGTCACACTCCGCGCCACCCGGTTGGGCGGGGCTGTATGACTGACGCGTGACCGCTGACCTGGTGTACGTCGTCGCCGGCGCGACGCTGCTGCTGGCGATCGTGCTGCCCGACCTGCTCAGCAGGTGGGCGGTGTCGGCACCGATGGTGCTCGTCGGCATCGGGATGCTGCTCGGGCTCACTCCCCTGCCAGACGGGATGCCGCTGGACCCGCAGGCCAACCGAGAGGTCATCGAGCACGTCACCGAGCTGGTCGTGATCGTGGCGCTGATGGGCGTCGGCCTGGCGATCGACCGGCCGCTCGACCCACGCAGCCGGGACAGCTGGCGGACGTGGGCGCCCACGTGGCGGCTGCTCGTCATCGGCATGCCGCTCACCATCGGCGCCGTTGCGCTGCTCGGCTGGTGGGCCGGGGTGGCGCCCGCGGCCGCGCTGCTGCTCGGCGCCGCGCTCGCGCCCACCGACCCGGTGCTCGCCTCCGACGTCCAGGTCGCCGGCCCGCAGACCGGCGACCACGAGGTCGACGAGACCGACGAGGTGCGGTTCACGCTGACCTCCGAGGCCGGCTTCAACGACGGCCTGGCCTTCCCCTTCGTCTACGCCGCCATCCTGCTCGCGACGGAGCGGACCTTCTCGGGCGTGGCGCTGGAGTGGGTCGGCTGGCACCTCCTCGGCAAGGTCGCGATCGGCGTCGTGGGCGGCCTGCTCGTCGGGCGGGTGCTGGCCGCCGTCGCCTTCCGCTCGAGGAGCCCGTCGCTGCGGGTAGCCGAGCGCGGCGAGTCGCTGCTGGCGCTGGCCGCGCTCGTCTCGTCGTACGGCGTCGCCGAGGTCGCCGGCGGCTACGGCTTCCTCGCCGTCTTCGTGTGTGCCCTGACCTTCCGCTCCGCCGAGCGCTCGCACGACTACCACGCCGCGATGCACGAGGTCGCCGAGCGGCTGGAGCGGCTGCTCACGCTGTTCGTGCTGCTGGTGCTCGGCATCGCAGTGACCCGGGGGCTCCTCGAGGCCCTCGACTGGCGCGGCGTCGTCGTCGGGCTGGCGCTGATCTTCGTGATCCGGCCGCTGGCGTGCTTCGTCGCGCTGGCGCCGTACGCCGGCCGCACCGACCAGACCGGCGGGCTGTGTCGGGAGCAGCAGTGGGCGGTGGCGTTCTTCGGGGTCCGCGGGATCGGCTCGATCTACTACCTGGCGTACGCCGCCGGCGCCTCGGCGCTGCTCAACGTCGACTGGCTGTGGTCGACCGTCGCGTTCACCGTGGTCGCGTCGGTGATGATCCACGGCGTCCTGTCGACGCCGGTGATGACCCGGCTCGACCGGAAGCTCGAGGCCGCCGGCCGGGCGTAGGCCTGTGGAGCGCGCCGGACCCGGCTACTTTCGCGGCGTGACCCAGAGGTTGATGACACCCTCGATGACGACCTCGCCGTCCTCGCGGACGCCGCGCACCCGCACCGGCAGCTCGGGGTCGTCGCCGGTCCACTGCTCGCGGTCGGTCTCGGCGATGCAGGTGATGTCCGAGGTCGCCTTCGCGGTGTAGGAGACCGTCATGCCCTTGGGGATCCAGCGCTTGTCGGCCGGGATGCTCGCCTCGGCGAGCGCGCCCATGGCGGCCTCGAGGCCGTTGCACAGCGCGATCGCGTGCACGGTCCTGATGTGGTTGTGGACGCCGCGACGCTTGGGGATCACCAGCTCCGCGTAGTCCGGGCGGATCTCCACGAACCGGGGCCGGATGGAGGCGAAGTAGGGCGCCTTCTGCGAGAAGAGCAGCGAGAAGAGCCGCTTGCCCTGGGGCAGGGGGCTGGTGCGGTTCCAGAGGGCGAGCACTTGGGACATGGCGAGCATGTTACTCATCAGTCACTTCGCGGCGCCAGCACCTCAACCCGGTTGCCGTGGTCGTCGAAGCAGTGGAACCGGACGTGGCCGGGGAACGAGTCGCGCTGACCGCCGTCCACCTCGAAGCCCAGGGCTGCGAGCCGGGCCGCGGTCGCCTCGAGTGTCGCCACGTCGTCGAGCACGAACGCCGGGTGGGCCTTGCGGGCCGGGCGGAACGGGTCCTCCACCCCGACGTGCACCTCCGCGGCCACGTCCCCGGAGGCGTCGTACGCGCGGAACCAGGCGCCGCCGCGGGCGGCGAGCTCGGCGGGCTTGTCGACCTCGGTCATGCCGAGGCCCTCGACGTAGAAGCGACGGGCGGCATCCTCGTCGCCGTGGGCGCAGGCGACCTGCACGTGGTGGAGCCTCATGCCGCACCCACCCGGGCGGCGGCGAAGATCCGGCGGAAGGGCAGCACGGTGCCGAAGGACCGGCGCGGGTAGGTCTCGCGGAGCCGCCGCTTCAGCTCCGCCTCGAAGCCGGGGCGCAGGTCGGCGGGCAGCGCCTGCAGCGTGGGCCGTGCGCCCGTGCCGGAGATCCAGGTGAAGACCGGGTCCTCGCCGGGCAGCACGTGGAGGTACGTCGTCTCCCACACGTCGGCCTCGCAGCCGGCGGCCGCGAGCACCTCGAGGTAGGCGGCCGGGGCGTGGCTGCCCGGCGCCGCGACGCCGGCGGTGTGGGCGGCGTACGGCTCCTCGGAGGCGAGCGCGGAGCGGAGGGTGTGGCTGGGCTCGTCGAGGTTGCCGGGGACCTGGAACGCCAGCCAGCCACCCGGACGGACCCGCGCGACGAGGCGGGGCAGCAGGTCGAGGTGGTCGGGCAGCCACTGCAGGGTCGCGTTGGAGACGAGCACGTCGACCGGCCCGTCGTCGCGGGCGGCCCAGTCGCGCAGGTCGGCCTGCTCGAAGGCGATGCCCGGCACGTCGGCGCGTGCCCGCTCGACCATGTCGTCGCTGCTGTCGACGCCGAGCACGCTCGCGTCGGGCCAGCGGTCCGCGAGGAGCCGGGTCAGGTTGCCGGGGCCGCAGCCGAGGTCGACGACCGTGGCGGGGTCCTCGGCAGCGACCCGGGCCAGGAGCTCGACGAACGGGCGGCCGCGCTCGTCGGCGTAGGTCAGGTAGCGGTCGGGGTCCCAGCGCGGGGAGGTCGTCACTGCGAGCTCCTTTGTCTCGACATCAAGATATCTGCACTCTGCTCCGAGTTTGTCTCGATGTCAAGATTCTCGATCGGTGGTCTACGATGGCGCGCATGAGGGACGAGGTCGACGAGCTCACCGAGGCGTGGGAGCGCGAGCGCCCCGACCTCGACCTCGCGCCCGTCGCGGTCTTCAGCCGGATCAGCCGGCTCGCGCGCCACCTCGACCTCGCCCGTCGCGAGGCGTTCACCGCCCACGGCATCGAGTCCTGGGAGTTCGACGTGCTGGCGGCGCTGCGGCGCGCCGGGGCGCCGTACGAGCTCTCCCCCGGCCGGCTGCTGCGCGAGACCCTCGTGACCAGCGGCACCATGACCAACCGCGTCGACCGGCTCGCCGGCCGCGGCTTCGTCGAGCGCCACCCCGACCCCGACGACCGCCGCGGCGTCCTCGTCCGGCTCACCGCCGAGGGCAAGCAGGCCGTCGACGGCGCCTTCACCGCCCTGCTCGCCGCCGAGGCCGAGCTCCTCGCCGACCTTCCCGACCGCGAGCGGCAGCGCCTCGCCAAGCTCCTCCGCACCCTGCTGGCCCCCTTCACGCCGTAGCCCGGGGCGTCGCGATCCCCGGATATCCGGGGATCGCCGCGCTTCTAGGCCACTGGAGTGCCCGAGAAGCGCGGCGAGTGGCCGAGCGGCGTGACGGTTGGGGCGTCACTCCAGCAGCTCGGCGGCCTCCAGCCACTCGAGCTCGAGCTGCTCCTTCTCGGCTGCGACCTCCTGGAGCTGCGCGGAGAGGACGGCGAGCTTCTCGTAGTCCTGCGCGTGGGTGAGCACCTCGGCGTTCAGCTCCGCCTCGCGCACGCCGAGTCGCTCGAGCTGCTTGTCGATCCGGGCGATGACCTTGCGCGCGGCCCGCTCCTCGGCGGACCCGGCCTTCGCCCTGGCCGGCGCGGCCGGCGACGCGGCAACTCGTGGCGTCTCGGCGCTCCCCGCGGGTGAACTGCTGGCAGCTCGCGGGGTTTCGGAGGACAACTGAGGACCACTCGGCGCGGATCCGGGGGGAACTGATGGCAGCTCGGCGTGGGGGGTGGCGTGGGGGGACGGGTAGCCGCCGGCGGCGCGGCGCTCGAGGTACTCGTCGACGCCGCGGGGCAGCATCGAGATCTGGCCGTCGCCGAGCAGCGCCCAGGTGGAGTCAGTGACCCGCTCGAGGAAGTACCGGTCGTGGGAGACCACGACGAGGGTGCCGGGCCAGCCGTCGAGGAAGTCCTCGAGCACGTTGAGCGTCTCGATGTCGAGGTCGTTGGTGGGCTCGTCGAGCAGCAGCACGTTCGGCTCGGTCAGCAGCAGCCGCAGCAGCTGGAAGCGCCGCCGCTCGCCGCCGGAGAGGTCGCCCAGCCGGGCGGTGAGCCGGTCGCCGGTGAAGCCGAAGCGCTCCAGCATCGCGGTCGCGCTGATCTCGCCGTCGGCGGTACGGGTGATCCGGCGGATCCCCTCGACCGTGGCGAGCACCCGCGCCTCCGGGTCGAGCTCGTCGATGTGCTGGGTGAGGTGCTGCAGCGCGACGGTCCGGCCGTGGCGCACCCGCCCGGCCGCCGGCGCCAGCTCCCCCGAGAGCAGCGACAGCACCGAGGTCTTGCCGGCGCCGTTGACGCCGACGATCCCGATCCGGTCCCCCGGCCCGATCCGCCAGGTCGCGTGCTTCAACAGCACCCGGTCGCCGCGCACCAGGTCGGCGTCCTCGACGTCGACGACGTCCTTGCCGAGCCGCTGGGTGGCGAACTTCTGCAGCTCGAGCCGGTCCCGCGGCGGCGGGACGTCCTCGATGAGCGCGTTGGCGGCGTCGATGCGGAACTTCGGCTTCGAGGTGCGGGCCGGCGCGCCGCGGCGCAGCCAGGCGAGCTCCTTGCGGACGAGGTTCTGGCGGCGGGCCTCGGCGGCGGCGGCCTGCCGCTGCCGCTCGGCCTTGGCGAGCACGAAGGCGGCGTACCCGCCCTCGTAGGTGTCGACGACGCCGTCGTGGACCTCCCACGTCGACTGGCAGACCGCGTCGAGGAACCACCGGTCGTGGGTGACGACGACGAGCGCGGAGGTACGCCGGACCAGGTGGTCGGCCAGCCACGCGACGGCCTCGACGTCGAGGTGGTTGGTGGGCTCGTCGAGAACGATCAGGTCGTGGCTGTCGAGCAGCAGCGCGGCGAGCGAGCAGCGGCGCCGCTCGCCGCCGGAGAGCCCGGCGACGGCCCGGTCGAGCTCCACCCCGGCGAGCAGCACCTCGACGACCTCGCGGGTGGCCGGGTCGGCCGCCCACTCGTGGTCGCTGCGGCCGCCGAGGACGGCCTCGCGGACAGTGTGGGTGTCCTCCAGCGCGTCGCCCTGGTGCAGGTAGCCGACCAGCAGGCCGCGGCTGCGCGAGACCCGCCCGGTGTCGGGCTCCTCGAGGCCGGTCATCACCTCGAGCAGGGTGGTCTTGCCGTCGCCGTTGCGGCCGACGATGCCGACGCGCTCGCCGGCGGAGATGCCGAGCGACACGTCGGTGAGCAGGGGGCGGACGCCGTACGACTTCGACACCCGCTCCAGGTTGAGCAGGTTCGCCATCAGATCGCCTCCACAGGCTCCGGGTCGTCGGTGGCCAGGATCGTCGCTCCGTACGCAGGCCCCACCGCGGTCAGCACGCTCTCGTGACCGGCGCCGCGCAGCGCGGCCGCGACGGCCTCCTGGTGGGCCTCGTCCTCGCACAGGAAGACGCACGTCGGTCCGGACCCGGAGACCAGGCCGCGCAGCGCGCCCTCCGCCTCGCCGCGCGCGACCAGGTCGCGCAGGTCGGGACGCAGGTCGAACGCCGGCTCCTGCAGGCCGTTGTGCAGGGTGGCAGCGAGCCGGCGCGGGTCACGCCCCGCGAGCGCACCGAGCAGCGCGTCCGGGGCGGGCGGCGTCGAGGAGGCGTCCGGGAACATCTCGTCGAAGTGGCGGTAGACCGCGGGGGTCGAGAGACCCTCGCGGGACGGCACGACCACCCAGCGCCACTGCCCCGGGTCGGGGACCGGCTCGACGACCTCGCCGCGGCCCGTGCCGAGGGCGGTGCCGCCGACCAGCGCGAACGGCACGTCGCTCCCGAGGTCCGCGGCGAGCTCGAGCAGCCGGGTCCGCGGCGTCCCGAGCTCCCAGAGCGCGTCGAGCAGCACCAGCGCAGCGGCCGCGTCGGCCGAGCCGCCGGCCAGCCCGCCGGCCACCGGGATCGCCTTGTCGAGCTCGACGGCGGCCCGCACGGGCACGCCGTGCTCCGCGGCGAGCAGCCGCGCCGCGCGGGTCACGAGGTCGTCCTCGACCGCCGGCAGCGCCGAGGCGTCGACGTACGACGCCGCCCGCGACGCCAGCGACCAGTCGTCGGCGGGGCGGGCGACCAGGTCGTCGTGCAGCGAGATCGCCTGGTAGACCGTGTGGAGGGGGTGGAAGCCGTCCTCCCGCACGCGACCGACCCCGAGGTGGAGGTTGACCTTCGCCGACGCGCGCACCCGCAGCGCAGTCACCTGTCGTCCTCGGGGGTCTCGACGGGCTCGACCGCCGTGGAGTCGGGTCGACTGGAAGGAAGCGCCTCGGCGACGCGCACGAAGTCCCCGATCTCCAGCGACTCGCCGCGCGCCATCGGGTCGACGCCGGCGGCGACCAGCGTGGACTCGGCGGCCTCACCGGAGCCGGCGAGCCCCTTGAGGACGCCGCGCAGCGCCTTGCGGCGCTGCGCGAAGGCCGCGTCGATCACCCGGAAGACGGTCTCGCGGGAGACCGCCGAGGTCGGCGGCTCCCGCCGGGTCCAGGCCACCAGCCCGGAGTCGACGTTGGGGGCGGGCCAGAAGACGTTGCGGCCGATGGCGCCCGCGCGCCGGACGTCGGCGTACCAGGCGGCCTTGACCGACGGCACGCCGTAGACCTTGGAGCCGGGGCGCGCTGCCAGCCGGTCGGCCACCTCGGACTGCACCATCACCAGGCCGCGCTCCAGGGAGGGCAGCAGCGCGAGCAGGTGCAGCAGCACCGGCACGGAGACGTTGTAGGGCAGGTTGGCCACCAGCGCGGTCGGCGCCGGCCCGGGAAGCTCGGTGATCCGCAGCGCGTCGGCGTGGACGAGCTCGAACCGGTCGGCCTGCGCGGGGGCGTACTCGGCGATGGTCGAGGGCAGCAGCGAAGCGAGCTTCTCGTCGACCTCGATGGCCACGACGCGGCGGGCGACCTCGAGCAGGGCCAGGGTCAGCGACCCGAGCCCGGGACCGACCTCGACCACGACGTCGTCGGGGCCGATGCCCGACTCGCGCACGATCCGGCGGACGGTGTTGGCGTCGATGACGAAGTTCTGGCCCCGCTGCTTGGTGGGGCGGAGGTCCAGCGTGGCGGCCAGCGAACGCACGTCCGCCGGGCCGAGGAGTCTCGGCCCGGCGGAGGTGGTGTCGGCCGGGGGGCCCTGCTCAGGCATGGCCCAAGGGTAGGCGTTGCTCAACCGGTCACTGACCAGCCGGTCACTGCACTCACTGGGGAAGCCCGAGCTGCTGCGAGCAGTGCGGCCAGGCGCCGTAGCCACCGTTGGCGGCGCGGAGCCGCTCGGCGATCATGATCTGGTACTCGCGGCTCTGCTGGTGCGGGTACCCCTCGCCGCCGTAGCTGCGCCAGGTGCTGAGGTTGAACTGCAGGCCGCCGTAGTAGCCGTTGCCGGTGTTGATGGCCCAGTTGCCGCCGGACTCGCACTGCGCGAGCCGGTCCCACACGGTGCCGCCGGAGGCGAAGTTGGCGGTCGGCTCCTCCTTGGTGCCGACCCGGACGATCGCGTCGACGGGCGCGCTGAGCACCTTCTGCTTCAGCACCTTGCGGGCGACGAGCTCGCCGTTGCGGAACGTGAGGCGGTAGGTGACGTCGCGGGCACCGGTCTCGCCGGAGCGGACGACCTCGGTCTCGCCCTCGAACATCGAGGCGTCCTCACGCTCGATGGTCGAGAAGTCGACGGTCTCGTTGGCGAACCGCTTCTTCACCACGCGGAAGTCGGTGAAGACGACCTTGTCGCCGTCCTCGAGGGTGGCCTTCTTGCCGGGCGTCACCTTGTCGATCTTCTCGACCTTGACGCCCATCTCCTCGAGGGCGTCCTTGGCGGTGAGTGCGGTCAGCTCGCGCTTGACGAACTTCTTGTCGGCGACCTTGATACGCAGCGTCTTGGGGGTGACGACCTCGAGGGCCATGCCGTCGCGGCTGATGCTGGCGCCACGGCTGACGGACAGGTCGGCGCCCTCGTAGCGGGTGCCGATCTCGCCGAGCGCAGCGTTCACGTCGGTCGAGGTCACCCAGTGGGTGGACTCGTCGCCGTCGACGGTCAGCTCGAGCGGCCGTGCGAAGCGGACGCTGATCCGGTCGCCGTCGTCGATCTGCTCGTCGAGGCCCGGCGCGACGAGGTCGCGCTCGCCGATCTCGATGCCCTCGGCCTCGAGGACCTCGCCGACGGTGTCACCCATGGTGGAGACCTGCTGGGTGGAGCCGTCGAGGGACAGCGTCACGTCGCGGTTCAGGGCGGAGTAGCCCCAGGTGGTGCCGGCGACCGCCAGCAGGACGGTGGTGCTCAGGGCGACCAGGGCGGCGCGGCTGCGGAACAGGCTTGCGAAGGTGGTGTGCTGGAAGAAGCGCACGATTCTCCGGACGTCGTACTCCCCGGGCCTCGGGCCAGCGCGCCTGCTCACACCACTCGGGGCCGTGGGGGCTCCGTGGGGAAGTGTGACGGGGGTGGGGCGGCACGGCTGCGTCGCTGCGTCCGTGCCTCGCGCTGGTGGAAATCGGTCCCGATCCCGGCCAACAGTCACAGGACGATAACGACGACTGCGGGCCCCGCCAACTCCTCACGGCAGATTTGTGGACGGACGTGACCAGACTTACGTGTCCGGAAATCGGACGTCAGCGTCCCCGTGCCCTCACCAGGCACCCCCGAACGCCCGCTCGGTGTTGGCGTCGATCGCCCTGCACAGCTGCTCGAGGTCGTCGCCGCGGACCTCCGCCATCGCCCGCACCGTGAGCGGCACGAGGTACGACGCGTTGGGGCGGCCGCGGTAGGGCGTCGGAGTCAGGTACGGCGCGTCGGTCTCCACGAGGACCCGGTCCTGCGGGGTGACGACCAGCGCGTTGCGCAGCGGCGCGGCGTTCTTGAAGGTGACCGTGCCGGCGAAGGAGAGGTAGGCGCCGCGGTCGAGGCAGCGGCGCGCGAAGTCGGCGTCGCCGGAGAAGCAGTGCATCACCCAGCGGTCGGGCGCCCCCTCTGCGTCGATGACCTCGAGCACCTCGTCGTGCGCGTCGCGGTCGTGGATCACCAGCGTCCTGTCGAGCCGCTTGGCGAGGTCGAGGTGGCGAACGAACGACTCCACCTGGGCGGCGCGGCCGTCCTCGCCGGTGCGGAAGTGGTCCAGTCCGGTCTCCCCCACTGCGCGCACCTTGTCGTGGGCCTGCGCCAGCCGCTCGATCTCGGCCAGCGCCTCGTCGAGGGTGCCGGCGGCCGCGTGGCGCGGCGCCTCGTTGGGGTGCAGGGCGACGCCGGCGACCAGCGCGTCGTGGGTCGCGGCGGCCTCGACGGCCCACCGGGCGCCGGGCAGGTCGCAGCCGATCTGCACGATCCGGGTGACCCCGACGGCCGCCGCCTCGGCCAACGCGTCCTCGGTGGCCAGCCAGTCGCCGTCGGCGATGTCGAGGTGGCAGTGGTTGTCGACGACCGGGTGGGGCAGCGGCTCGGGGCGCGGCGGGCGCTCGCGGTCGCGCCGGGCACCGCTCTTCTCCTCCGTCGCGGCACGGCTGCGGGTCGGCTGGTCGTTCACCCCACCGACGCTATCCGCGCCAGGATCGCGTCGGCCAACGGCCCCGGCGCCAGCGTGGGGATCCAGTGGCTGACGTCGTCGAGCACGACCAGCTCGTACGGCGCGTCGACGTACCGCTCGCAGGCCTCGGCGCCGACCCGGGACAGCGCGACGTCGCCGGTGCTCCACACGTACGTCGTGGGCACGGCGACCCGGCGTCCGGCGTACCCGGGCGAGGAGAGCATCACCGCGCGGTACCACGACAGCCCGCCGCGCAGCGCGCCGTCGGAGACGATCTCCTCCCGCACCCGGGCGAGGTCCTCGTCGGTCATCCCGCCCCGCCGCAGCAGGTCCTCGAGCACGTGCGGCCGGTAGCGCGCCAGTCCTTCGACGAGGAACGGGACGTTGAAGGGCAGGAAGTACCACGAGTCCCGCAGCTGGGGTCCGCGGCGGACGGCCTCGAGGAAGGCGCCGGGGTGCGGCACCGAGACCGCGGTGAGGGTGCGCACGAGCTCCGGGTGGTGGGCGGCCAGCGCCCAGGCGACCACCGCGCCCCAGTCGTGGCCGACGAGGTGCACCGGCCGGCCGATCCGCTGGCACAGCTCGACGACGTCGGCGACCAGGGTGGGCAGCCGGTAGGACCACCGGAAGCGGGGCCGGGCGCCGGGGCTGTAGCCGCGCTGGTCGGGGGCCAGGGTGCGCAGCCCCCCGGCGTTCAGCCGCTCGCTGACCGCCTCCCACGAGGTGGCCCGCTCCGGGAACCCGTGCAGCAGCAGGACGGGGTCGCCGTCGGCCGGCCCGGAGTCGGTGACGGCGAAGACCAGGCCGTCCCTCGGGAAGCTCGTCAGCCCGCTCACGACGCGTGCACCACCTGGTAGACCTCCCGCTTCGGGATCCCGGCGAGCCGCGCCACCTCGGCGATCGCCTCCTTGCGGCTGCGGCCCCGCTCCTCGAGGTCGGCGACCGCCTGCCGCAGGCTCTCGGGGTCGCTCCCGACCGCCGCGGTCGGCTCGGCGCCGGCCACCACGATCGTCACCTCGCCGCGGACGCCTTCCGCCGCCCACGCGACGAGCTCGCCCAGCGGCCCGCGGCGGACCTCCTCGTGGGTCTTGGTGAGCTCGCGGCACACGGCGGCCGGCCGGTCGTCGCCGAACGCCTCGGCCATCGCGGCCAGCGCAGCCTCGGTCCGGTGCGGCGCCTCGAAGAAGACCATCGTCCGCTCCTCGCCCGCCAGGGACGCCAGCCGCCGGCCGCGCTCCCCCGCCTTGCGGGGCAGGAAGCCCTCGAAGCAGAAGCGGTCGACCGGGAGCCCGGACACCGCGAGCGCCGTGAGCACGGCGGAGGGGCCCGGCACGGCCGTCACGTGCACGCCGTGCTCGACGGCGGCCGCCACCAGCCGGTAGCCGGGGTCGGAGACGCTGGGCATGCCGGCGTCGGTGGCGAGCACCACCCGCTCGCCGGCCAGCAGCGCCTCGAGCAGCTGCGGCGTACGGGCGGTCTCGTTGCCCTCGAAGTAGGAGACGACCCGGCCGGACACCGTGACGCCGAGCTCGGTGGTGAGCCGCTTGAGCCGGCGGGTGTCCTCGGCCGCGACGACGTCGGCGGCGGCCAGCTCCTCGGCGAGGCGGGGCGGGGCGTCGGCGACCTGCCCGATGGGGGTCGCCGCGAGCACGAGCACGCCGGTCGGGCCGGACTGGCCTGCCGGGCCGGGGAGCGGAGTCACGCGGCCGATCATGTCAGGCCGACGGACGGGCGGGTACGGGCCAGTACGGGCCAGTAGAGTCCCGGGCGTGACGACCGCGGCCCCTCCCGAGCAGCCGGGCACCCGGCCGGTGCCGCCCTCCGCCGCGGAGCGGGCGCGGCCGCGCACCCGGGGCGAGGACCCGCTCGTCGCCTGGAGCGCCGCCGTCGGGATCACCCTGCTGGCGTTCTTCCTGCGGGTGTGGAACCTCGGCCGCCCCGACGACTTCGCCTTCGACGAGACCTACTACGCCAAGGACGCCTGGGCGCTGGCCAACTTCGGCTACGCCCGCTCCTACAACGTCACCGACAACCGGATCCTCGACGGCGCCACCCAGGGCGTCTGGGACGAGGGCCCGTCGATGGTGGTCCACCCCGAGCTCGGCAAGTGGCTGATCGCCCTGGGCGAGAAGGCGTTCGGGATGGAGCCGTTCGGCTGGCGGATCGCGTCGGCCGTCGTCGGCTCGCTGATGGTGCTGGTGATGTGCCGGCTCGCGCGGCGGCTCACCGGCTCCACGCTGCTCGGCTGCGTCGCCGGGCTGCTGCTGTGCTTCGACGGGCTCCACTTCGTGCTGTCCCGGCTCGCGCTGCTCGACATCTTCGTGGCGTTCTTCCTGCTCTGCACCGTCGCCTGCCTCGTCAACGACCGCGACTGGTTCCGGGCCCGGATGGCGGCCCGGGTCGCCGACCGGGGTGAGGTGGCCGGCTTCGGCCCGGTGCGCGGCCTGCTGCTGCGGCCCTGGCTGCTGCTCGGCGGCGTCTGCGTCGGGCTCGCCGTCGGCACCAAGTGGACCGCGCTCTACCCCGTCGCCGCCTTCGGCCTGCTGGTGTGGGCGTGGAGCTGGGGCGCCCGGCGCTCGTTCGGCGTCCGCTGGCCGGTGGTGAGGTCGGCGCTCGTCGACGGCGTCCCGGCGTTCCTGCAGCTCATCGTCGTCGGCTTCATGGTCTACGTCGCCACGTGGACGGGGTGGCTCGTCAACGCCCACGAGTACGAGACGCACCTGTCCGCGACGCAGTACACCCACTTCGACGGTGGCGAGAACTGGCCGACGCGCGACGAGTCGGACGCGGAGGGGGTCGGCGAGGTGTGGCAGTCGCTGCGGTCGCTGGCGAGCTACCACCGCGACGTCTACGTCTTCCACACCCACTTCCTCAACGACTCCGAGCACACCTACGCGTCCAAGCCGTCCGGCTGGCTGCTGCTCAACCGTCCGGTCGGGGTCTCCGCCGACACCGACATCGCGCCCGGCACCCAGGGCTGCGACGCGGCACCCGACAGCGACTGCCTGCGGCAGGTGCTGCTGCTCGGCACCCCGGTGCTGTGGTGGGGCGGCTGCCTCGCGCTGGGGTACGCCGTGCTGCGCTGGGTCGGCGGCCGGGACTGGCGGTTCGGCCTGGTCGTGGTCGGCGCCGCCTCGAGCTGGCTGCCGTGGCTGCTCTACGACGACCGGCCGATCTTCTCGTTCTACGCGGTGGTCACGCTGCCCTTCCTCGTGCTCGCGGTGACGCTCGCGATGGGCCGCATCATCGGTCCGTCCCGCACGCCCACGCCCCGGCGTACGGCCGGGGTCGTGGTCGCCGGCACGTTCTTCGTGCTGGTGCTGCTGAACTTCGCGTGGTTCCACCCGATCTACACCCACGAGCTGCTGACGCACTCGCAGTGGCTGGACCGGATCTGGTTCGACCACTGGGTCTGACCGGCGACCGGAGACAGGAGGCAGGCATGGCACGCAGGCGGTGGCCCGCCTGGGTCTACGGCAGCGGCGAGGAGCCCGACTACCGCTTCTCGTTCGCCAACGAGCGGACCTTCCTGGCCTGGATCCGGACCGCCCTGGCGCTGATCGCCGGTGGCGTGGCGCTGGACGCGTTCGACCTGGGGATGCGAGGCGGGGTCGACCACGTCGTCGCGGCCGTGACGGTGCTGCTCGGGCTCGGGGCGGCCGTGGCGGCCTGGTGGCGCTGGGCGGTGGCCGAGCGGGCGATCCGGCACCGGCGCCCCCTCCCGGCCCAGACCTACAGCGTGGCGCTGACGGCGGTCGTCGTCGTGGTCGCCGTGGTGCTGCTCATCGGGATGACCTGACGGTGCCCGATCGGGTCGAGGTCCACGACGTCGGCGCCCCCCGGGCGCGGACCACGCTGGCCTGGCAGCGGACGGCCCTCGCACTGCTCGCGGGCTCTGCCGCACTGACCAGGCTGACCGTCGACCGGCTCGGCTGGGTCGCCCTGGCCGCGGTGGCGGTCGCGGGACCGCTCGCCGTGTGGGTGTTCCTCGAGAGCCGCCGGCGCAGCGAGGACCGCAGCGGGCGGTCGCCGTTCGCCCTGGCGGTCGCGACCGTGGTGCTGGCCGGGGTGGAGCTGGCCGCACTCCTCACCGGCTGATCCGGCTGCCACCCGGACGGGGCATTGCCTCGACGTCCGGCCGGGGCGCAGACTCGAGGTCCGAGCGGCTGCGGGGGCACCGCCGAGGGCACTACGGGGGCGTCGTGGCCGACCAGATCACGTTGCAGGAGCTGAGCGAGTTCGTCACGGCGCGGGTCGCCGACGACGTACGCCGGGCCGAGGAGGCCGGCGACAAGGCGGCACTGTCCTGGTACGAGGGGACCCGGGTCGTGGTGGACCAGGTCCGCCGCGACGTCGAGGAGCGGCCGTTCGCCCGCGACGAGGTCGGCCGCTACCTGATGCGGTCGGCGCGGCTCTACCGCGACCACCCCGACTTCCGACTCTGGTGGGACTGACCCTCCCCACGGCTGCTAGCTGTACCCAGCAGCCCTCCCGGGCGTCAGCCCGGCTCGCCGCTGCGCTTGCGGCGCACGACGACCACGGCGTCGACCAGCGCGACCACGGCCAGCACGCCGGCGCCGACGACCCAGCCGGTCGCGGCGTCCGCGGCCCACAGCACCACCGCGAAGCCGAGGCAGGCCACCAGCCCGAAGGTCGCCAGCACCAGCCGCAGCGTCAGCGCGCTGCGCGCCGGCGCGGCGCCGCCGAGCCGGTAGGTCGGGTCGTGGTGGCCGGGTCGCGCCCGGCCCCGCCCGCCACCGTCCTGTCCGGGCACCACCGTCAGCCCGCGGGCTCGGAGGTGCTCTCGTCGCCGTCGGCCTCGCCGTCGCCGCCGTCCGGGTCGGTGACGTCCTCGCCGCGCACCTGCTCCTCGGGCTCCTGACCGTCCGCGCGCTCGGCGGCCTCGCCGGCGACCCGCTCCTCGAGCGCGTCGACGGTCTCGGCCTGGTGGTGCTCGGGGTTGTCGGGAAGATCCTGGTCCGCGGCGCGGTCCGTATGGTCCTGCTGCTGCTCCGTCATGGTGCCCTCCCGAGGGGTCGACTGCAGCGGTCGGTTCGAGGCTACTCCGCGGCCGAGGCGCTCACAGCCCCTGCCCCACCAGCTCGACGAGGTCGGCGATCGAGTCGTGGACGGCGGTCGGCCGGTAGGGGAATCGCTCCACGTCCTCGGGCCGGGTGGAGCCGCTGGTGACCAGCACGGTCCGCAGCCCGGCCTCCAGACCGCTGACGATGTCGGTGTCCATCCGGTCGCCCACCATCACGGTCGTCTCGGAGTGGGCGTCGAGCCGGTTGAGGGCGCTGCGCATCATCAGCGGGTTCGGCTTGCCGACGAAGTAGGGCTGGCGGTTGGTGGCGGTCGCGATCAGCGCGGCGACCGACCCGGTGGCCGGCAGCGTGCCCTGCTGGCTCGGGCCGCTCGGGTCGGGGTTGGTCGCGATGAACCGGGCGCCGGCCTCGATGAGCCGGATCGCCTTCGTGATCGCCTCGAACGAGTAGGTCCGGGTCTCCCCCAGCACGACGTAGTCGGGGTCGCGCTCGGTCAGCACGTAGCCGACGTCGTGCATCGCGGTGGTCAGCCCCGCCTCGCCCACGACGTACGCCGACCCGTGCGGGCGCTGCTCGGCGAGGAACTGCGCGGTGGCCATCGCCGAGGTCCAGATCCGGTGCTCCGGGACGTCGATGCCGCTGCCCAGCAGCCGCGCCCGCAGGTCGCGCGGCGTGAAGATCGAGTTGTTGGTGATGACCAGGTAGTCGAGGCCGGCGCGGTTGAGCGCCTCCACGAAGTCCTGGGCACCCGGGATCGGGACCTCCTCGTGGACCAGGACGCCGTCCATGTCCGTCAGCCAGGTCTCCACGGGCCGCTGCTCGCTCATGGCGACAGTCTGGCGGAACCGGGCGCGCGCTGGGGTGCGCCTCGTCCCACGCGGACGACCGTCATCACCAACAAGGGGGATGAAGCCTGCGCCGACCGCTCCTAGCGTCTAGGTACTCGGGTTGACCGCGGGGACGGGCGGAACGACCAAGGGGACAGATTGCTGCTTCGACGAACGGTGGCCCTGGTGGCGGCGGGGCTGCTCCTCGGCGCGCTCGTGACCCCGGTCGCGGGCGCCCCGGCAGCCGTGCCGCCGGACCCGGGAGCCCCCGTCGTCTCCGACTTCCCGCGCCGCGGAACGCCGCACGCCATGGACGGAACCGTCCTCGACGTGGTCGAGGTGGGCGACCTGGTCGTCGTCGCGGGCACCTTCCGCAGGGTCAGCCCCGGAGGGACGTTCCACGACCCCTCCGACGACCTCGACCGGTACGGCATCTTCGCGTTCGACGCCGACACCGGCGAGATCGATCCGCAGTTCGCGCCGCGGCTCAACGGGTCGGCGTACGCGCTGGCGACCGACGGGAGATCGGTCCACGTCGGCGGCGCGTTCAGCGGCGTCGCCGGCCAGACCCGTTACGCGCGGCTGGTGCGGCTGTCGCTGGACGGCAAGGTCATGAGCAGCTTCCGCGCCTCCCCCGACCTGCCGGTGACCGACCTGGCCGTCGACGGCAAACGGCTCTACGTGGCCGGCGCGTTCCAGAGGATCCGGACCGACTTCGGTCGGCCGTCGCGTGGCGCACTTGCGGCGCTGCGCACAGAGACGGGCAAGGTGCTCGACGCGGTGGACCTGCGCTTCCGTGGCTACTACGACCCGCACCGCAGCAACCGGGGCCGCACCAACGTCCGGCGTTTCGACGTCTCCGCCGACGGGGACCGGCTCGTGGCCATCGGCAACTTCGCGCGGGTCGACGGGAAGAAGCGAAGCCAGGTCGTCGTGCTTGACACCAGCCGCTACCGGGCGCGGGTGACCCGGTGGCGCACGGTCCGCTTCGACCGCCACCACAGCGTGTGCGGCAGCGCCGTCAGCAGCCCCGTCCGGGGCGTGGCGCTGAGCCCCGACGACCGCTGGTTCGTCGTCACCACCGCGGGCGGCTGGGGCGGCGGCAGCCGGACCGGCAGCCTGTGCGACACCGCCAGCGCCTGGACCACCAAGGGACGCGGCCGGCAGCCGCGGTGGGTCGCCTACACGGGCGCCGACACGGTCCTCGGCGTGGCCGTGACCGAGGCCGCGGTGTACGTCGGCGGGCACTTCCGGTGGTTCAACAACCCGTTCCGGCGGGCGAAGCCCGGACCGGGCGCCGTGCCGCGGCAGGGCATCGCCGCGCTGGACCCGCGCAACGGCCTGCCCCTGTCGTGGAACCCCGGCAAGCAGCGCGGGATCGGCGCCGAAGCCGTGGTCGCGACTGGGCGCGGGCTGTGGGTCGGCAGCGACACCACGCTGTTCGCCGCGCAGCGGCGGGGGCGGATCGCCTGGCTGCCGTGGGAGGGCGGCTCGACCGTGCCGGAGGTCGGCCGGGCGGTGCTGCCCAACGACCTGTTCGTTGCGCGGCACGAGCTGCTGCGGCGCCCGGTGGGGGCGGACGGTGTGCCGACCGGCGACCCCGTGCCCGTCGGCTCCCCCACTGACTGGTCGTCGGTGCGGGGCGCTGCGCTCGTCGACGGCGAGCTCTACCTGGGCCGCTCGGACGGCACCCTCGAGGCGCGCACCTTCGACCCGGCCTCCGGCGCCCTCGGCCCGCCGGAGCAGATCGACCTGCGCCCGGGCATCGACGGGCGACGGCTGCCGTTCCCCGTCGAGGACATCACCGGCATGTTCTTCGACCCCTCACGACACCGCCTCTACTACACGCTCCGCGGCGACCGCCGGCTGTTCTTCCGGGGCTTCACCCCCGAGAGCCGCGTCGTCGGCGCCGAGACCCATCAGGCCGCCCGGGACGGCCTCGACCTGCGGAAGGTCCGCGGCATGACGCTGGCCGGCGACCGCGTCCTGTACGGCGCCAAGGACGGCACGCTCCGCTCCGCCCGATTCGTCGGCGGTGGGCTGTCCGGCGAGCCCCGTGTCCTGAGCGACGACGGCAGCTGGCGGGCCAAGGGGCTGTTCGTGCCCACGGACTGAGCCGGCAAGCCCGGCCCGCTGCCCCTCAGCAGCCGCCCGAGAACGGGCTGGAGGCGAGTCCGGGGCCCGACGCGACCGTGCGGCCGTGCTCGAGGGTGAAGCCGCGCTGCCAGTCGGAGATCAGGTCGGTGTGGTTCATCTCCCGCTTCCCCTTCCCCACCAGGCTCAGCCGGAGCGTCAGCGGGACGTCCGGGATGGCGGCCTGGTTCTTCAGGGTGGCGGCGACCCGGCCGTTGACGAACCAGGAGATGTGGCGTCGGGTGACCTCGACGGCGACGGCCATCGGCCGGTTGTCGAGAGGCCCGACGTCGCGACTGCGCCGCCACTTCCGGGTGACCGCGTTGGCACCCATCAGCACCCTGCGGCCGTGGGCGGCGAAGTCGGCGACGGTGATGCTCCGGGCGCCGCAGTCGTGGTCGGCGGCCGACACCGGGACCAGCTCCACCTTCGCGCGGTAGTCGCCGCGGGACGACTCGTGCGACCGGGCCCGCAGCCGCACCTCCCAGCGGCCGTAGGTCAGGGCGTGGTCCCGCAGGGTGGCGCGGGTGGTGCCGAAGTCACCCCGGCCCGGGGCGTTCTCGCGCTTGCTCGAGATCGTCAGGCCCCCGTTGTGCTTCGCCACCCGGCCGGCGCCGCCGGTGTAGTCCTGCCACCAGCCACTGCGGTGGGTCCCGCGGTAGGGCGGGCTGGTCAGCGACTCCCCGGAGACCCAGGCGAAGTCGAAGCGCGCGGGCGCCCAGCCGAAGGCCTTGCTCGCGGTGGCGTTGGAGACGTCGCGGTGGGTGGCGGTCCGCTCCGGGGCGCTGCGGGAGACCGGGGCGGTGCGGGCTGCCACCCGGGGGGCCCGGTCCAGCACACGCACGTAGGTGGGGAACGACGGGAACCACCCGATCTCGTGGGCGCCCGCCGTCCAGTCCTCCATCCGGACCCGGTAGACGACGGTGCCCGGGTCGGCCACCGTCACGCCGAAGCGCCCGTTGCCACGGTCGTCGACGGTCGTCGTCTGCAACGTGGTCCAGGTGTCGCCGTCCACCCGCCGCTGGAGCGTCAGCTTCCGCCCGGGGATCGGCTTGAGGCCGTCGACGTCGGGCCGACGGAACAGGTCGGGGGTCGTGTCGACCCTGACCGTGAAGCGTCGTCCGGCGAGCACCTGGTTGGCGCGGAGCCCGGAGACGCCCGACACGGCCTTGACCGTCAGGTCCTGCGACTTCGCCTTGAACGTCCAGGCAGGCGTCACGGATCCCTTGGTCTTGACGCGGTACCTGATGCCGAACATCGACGGCGCCGGGTGGGTGAAGCGGAAGTCCCCCGAGCGGTCGGTGCGGGCACTGAAGCCCTCGACGCGCTCCCAGGAGTCGCCCGAACGGCCGAGGTGCTGCTGCAGCACGATCCGGCGCTCGCCGGTACGGCCGACGTTGCCGGTGAAGGTGACGGCCTGGCCACCGACGTACACCCGCGGCGAGACGGTCAGCGACGCGCGCGGGCCGGCGACACCCGGCTGCGGCGTCAGGGCCACGAGAAGACCGCCCAGCAGGGCGGTCACGAGTATGAGCGGAACTGCGTGGACGCGCGACGCACTGTGCATGGCGGACTCCAGCTCGGTATCGACCCCCGACTGATCGATTTCGAGACGAGCTGTCCCGCGGCGCGCGGCAGGCCCGTCCGCCCCGCAGTATGCGTGTTACCCGCCGGTAGGCGTTGTGACCGTGGTCACGGCGCGTCGCCGTCGGGGCCCTGACCGCCGGGCCCCGACGGCGACGCCGGCGTGGATCACACTGACCAGAGCACCGCCTCGACGGCGAAGTCGGCCGGCCGGTGCACGCCCTCGAGGTCCGGCCGCCGCTCGAGCAGGTCCTTGAGGCCGTGGGACCGCCACGCCTCGCGGCGCTCCCGGCCGACCACTTCCTCCCGCGACCGCGGCGTCTTCCGTCCCTGCTGCTCACTCATGTCGCCCCCTTTCCCGGATGTCGCGAGAAGACTCGCCGACCCGTGTGTCGCGGGCGTTACGGCGCGGCAACGCCAGGTGACGCGGAGGAGGGCTCAGCAGCTGCTGGCGTAACGGTTGCGCTTCACGGCCGACCCCGAGCCCACCTTGTCGCCCCGCTTGAGCGTGAAGCCGCGCTGCCAGTCGGAGACGAGCTGAGTGTGGTTCATCTCCTGGGCACCGTTGCCGACCAGGCTCATCCGCAGCGTCAGCGGGACCCGCGGGACGGCCTTGCGACCGACCGTGCCCACCACCCGGCCGTCGACGAACCAGGACACGTGCTTGCGGGTCACCTCGACGGCGACGGCGATCGACCGGTTGTTCACCTCGGCGACCGACACCTTGCCGCGCCAGGACCGGGGCGCCTTCACCGCGCCGTACCGGATGAGGCCCGAGTGGGCCGACATGTCGGCCACGGTGATCCCCGGGACACCGCAGGCGGCCCGCGCGGCCTCGTCGGCCGGGACCAGCTCGACCAGCGCCCGGTAGTCGGCGTGCGACGACTCGTGGGCCTTCAGCCGCAGCCGGGTCTCCCAGCGGCCGAACTTGAGGGAGTTTCCCTCGAGGGTGGCCATGGTGGTGCCGAAGTCGCCCAGCATCTCCTTGGTCTTGCGGCTGCTGTCCAGGACCAGGCCGCCGTTGTGCTTGCCGACCCGGCCGGCGCCGTCGGAGTAGTCCCGCCACCAGCCCTGGAGCCGGGTGCCGCGGTAGGGCGGGCTGGTCAGCGACTCGCCCGAGACCCAGGCGAAGTCGAAGACCGACGGCGCCCAGCCGTTGACCGAGCTCGCGGTACTGGTCGCGACGTCGCCGTTGGCGGTCGCCGGTGCCATCGCCCCGGTCCGGCTCGACGTGCCCGACGAAGTCGTCTCCGCGGAGTCGTCCGACGGGGCCGGCAGGACCGTCCGGGGTGCGCGGGGGTCGAGCACCTCGACGTACGTCGGGAAGGAGGGGAACCAGCCCACCTGGTCGCCGTCGCGGGTCCAGTCCTCCTGGACGACCCGGTAGACGACGGTGCCGGGCTCGGCGACCGTGACGTCGAACCGCCCGTGGCCCTCCTGGTCCGCGATCGTGTCGTCGACGTGCTCCCACTCGTTGTCGCCCCCCCGGCGCTCGAGCGTGAGCACGCGGCCCGGGAACGGCAGCAGCCCGATGGTGTCCGGGCGGCCCCACAGGCTGGGAGTCGTGTCCACGAGCAGGCTGAACTCCCTGCCGGCGCGCGCCTCACCATCCAGCTCGAGGGTCAGGTCCTGCGACTTGGCGTTGAAGGTCCACGCGGGGGTGACGGCGGCGCCACCGGCGACCACGCGGTACTTGATGCCGAACATCGACGGCGCCGGGTAGGTGAACTCGAAGGCGCCGTAGGCGTCGGTCTGCGCGCTGAAGCCCTTGATGTCGGCCCAGCCGTCCCCGGACCGGCCGAGGTGCTGCTGCAGCGTGATCCGTTGCTCGCCAGGCGCGCCGATGTGGCCGGTGAAGGTCAGGGCCTGGCCGCCGACGTAGTCGTCCGGCGTGACGTGCAGCGAGCCGTCGACCTGTGCCGACTGGGCCGCCTGGGCAGTCTGGGCCGCAGGCGCCAGGGCGAGCACGAGCACTGCCGTCGACAGTGCCACCACGAGACTTGTTCGCAGGTTCCGCATGACCTATCCCCCACAGATCGGGTCCTCCCGAAGGTAGGTCGGCAGGTCGGGTGGCGTCCTGAGAACTTTCGAGGCGGCGAAGGATGGTCCAGACGGGCCCTCGATCGGGGGCAGACACGCCGACCCGCCCGAAACTTTCGGGCGGGGGCGGAGTCAGGCGACCGGCACGTCCGCCTCGACCTCGGCGTTCCAGGCCTTCTTCACCCGGCGCCACGCCTCGTCGGTCATGGTGCGGCGCCAGTAGCCGCTGACCGACAGGTCCGCACGCGGGACGCCCCGGCCGCCGAGCAGGTGGCGACGCACCTCGCGCACCTCCCCCGCCTCGCCGTGGACGAAGCCGTGCACCCGGCCGGGACGGAAGTCGAGGGCGCGGACCGCGTCCACGAGCAGGGACGCGTCCTCCGGGCGGCCGGCGCGGTGGAGCCAGGTGACCTCGAGGTCGCCCGGACAGGCGAGGTCGACCTGGTGGTCGGGCCCGTCGCACAGCAGCACGGCGACGGCGCGGCTGCCCGCCGGCACCGCCTCCAGCGACGCGGCGATGGCGGGGAACGCGGACTCGTCGCCGACCATCAGGTGCCAGTCGGCGCGCGGGTCGGACCGGTAGCCGCCGCGCGGGGTCGTGAGCACGACCCGGTCGCCCGGCTGCGCCTGCTGGGCCCACGGCCCGGCGATCCCGGCGTCGCCGTGGACGACGAAGTCGATCGTCAGCTCCTGCTGCCCGGCGTCCCAGCGGCGCACGGTGTAGTGGCGGTGCGAGGGCCACAGCTCGGCCGGGTGCTCAGCCTCGACGGCCTCGACGTCGAAGGGCGCGGCGTACGGCGCCCCGGCCGGCGGGAACCACAGGACGAGATAGGCGTCGGTGACGTCGCCGGTCACCCCGTCGGCGTCCCACCCGGCCAGGCCGTCGCCGCCGAGCACGATCCGGACGAGGCCGGGGGTGAGCTGCTCGCGGCGCAGCACGGTGCCGTGGTGGGGCGTGTGCTTGCTGGGCACGTCGACTCCTCGTGGTTCCGGGCGCGTTCGCGCTCATCGGAGGCGAACGAGGTTAGGTCAGCCTAACAAGATCTGTTCGGGGACCCTGGTCGCGACCCGGGCCGTGACCCCGGTCCCGGGACCAGCGTCCCGACTCCACGCCTCGGCGTGAAGGAATTGTGTGGATTCGCGCGAAGCAGTCCGCAGCACCCGTGCCGGTGGCCGACCGTGGCTACCGAGAGGCCGGCCCGGACGGGGGGCCGGCGACACCTGTGGGGGTGCTCGCGGTGCAGGACAACGAACAACAGACGCTGTCGCAGGCCTTGGAGGAGGCCCAGGCGGCGCTCGGCCTCCTGTCGGGCATCGATGCCTTCGTGGTCGGGCTCCGGCCCGGCTGCGACGAGGTCGTGTCGGTCAGCGCCGGCGCCCTGGCGTGCACCGGGATGCGCCTCGAGCAGCTCGTCGGCAGACCGCTGTGGCGGACGATCGTCCACCCCGCCGACCGGTTCGCGATGCGCCAGCTGCTCGCCCCCGACTCACCCCTGGGTCTGGTCATCGAGTCGAGGCTGCACACCCGGTGGGGCACCCTCGTCCACACCTGGAGTCGCCGCGACATCGACCTCCGGCACGACGGACCCTGGATCCTCCTCAGCGCCCAGGCCCACGAGCCGGACGGGCCCGGCGCGTACCCCGCACCCTTCGCGGACGCGTCGCTGTTCCAGACCGACCGCGACGGCAGGATCACCCGGGTCGGGGTGGATGCGGAGCAGCTTCTCGGGTACGACGCCGCCGAGCTCCTCGGGCGGCCCGCCCTGCACCTGTTCGAGCCGGCCCAGGTGGCGCACCGTGCCGATGCCGCCGGGCTCGAGGCCGGACCCCAGCTGCTGCGGGCGGACCCGCGCTGCTTCGACCGGCGTCGGCGCGAGCAGCAGGTCGATCTCGGGGACCTCGACCGCCGGCAGGGCGAGCGCCCCCGGCAGGAGCCCGGGTCTTGCGACTGGAGCCTCGTGCACAAGGACGGACGCGAGCTGGTGGTGTCCCTGACGGTGCGCCCGCTGGCCGCCCCGGGCGGCGAGCCGGTGGGCTACCGGTTCTCCGGCCGTGACGTCACCGAGGAGCGCCGGACGAGCAGCCTCCTGGTCCGGGCGCTGCTCCGGGAGAAGGATGCGGCCGGTCGGGCAGCGCAGCTCGACAAGGCACGGACCGAGTTCGTGGCGGCGGCCAGTCACGAGCTGCGCACCCCACTGGCCTCGATCCTGGGGTACGCCGAGCTGATCAGCGACCAGGCCCACGCCCTGCCGCCGGAGCTGCGGCAGTTCGTCGACGCCATCGTGCGCAACACCGAGCGGCTCCAGCACCTGGCCGAGGACCTGCTGACGCTGTCGCCCCACTCCGGCCAGATCCCGCTGCCCGACGACGTGGTGGAGCTGGCCGAGGTCCTCGCCGCCGTGGCCGAGACCATCGAGCCGATCGCCGCGGCCCGGGGCATCCGACTGGCCACCACGACGAGGACGGCGTCGCCCCTCCTCGTGCGTGGCGTCGGATCCCGGCTCGAGCAGGTCCTGGTCAACCTGCTGGGCAACGCCCTGAAGTTCACCGGGTCGGGCGGCGAGATCGGCTGCCACCTCGATCGCGAGGGCCTCCAGGCCGTCATGGAGGTGACCGACACGGGCATCGGGATCGACGCAGCCCACCTCCGCGAGATCTTCCTGCCGTTCTTCCGGGCTCCCGAGGCCACGAAGCGTGCCATCCACGGGACCGGGCTGGGACTCAGCATCACCGAGCAGATCGTGAACGAGCACGGCGGCAGCATCGACGTGGCGTCACGCGTCGGGCGCGGCTCGACGTTCACCGTCCGGTTCCCGCTCGTCTGCGAGGCCGACCCGGAGGCGGGATGAGCCGGAGGCGCGTCGTCGGCAAGCGCCCTGCGTACGTCACCGGCGCGGCGGCCGGCGTGCTGCTGCTCTTCGTCAGCATCGTCGTGGGCGCCGAGGGCGGCAGCCGCATGTCGCAGGAGCGGTTCGACAGCGGCCTGACCGGCTCCTCCGGCGCGACCTCCCAGGCGCTCGAGGAGTACTTCGACCGGGCCCGGGCGATCGACCTCCTGATGGCGAACACGCCGTCCGTGACGCAGTACGTCGCCCGCGGCAGCGACCCGGCGGCCGACGGTGGGCACACGCACGGACACGCGGCTGCCGAGCTCGGCCAGATCAACAGCATGCTGGCCTACCTCGAGGACCTGTACGGCAACACCATCTCCTCGGCCAGCCTCCTCGACCGGCACGGCGTCGAGATCGCCCGTTCGGTGTCGGGGGACACGGCGCTCCGCGACGACCTCCCCCACGAGGCCGAGAACCCCTTCTTCGCGGACACCTTCGCCACACCGGTGGGGAGGGTCCACCAGGCGCTCCCCTACCTGTCCCCCGACACCGACGAGTGGGTGATCTCCAACTCGACCGTGGTGCCCGACGGCAAGGGTGACCCCGCTGCGGTCATGCACTTCGAGGTCACCCTCGACAGCTTCCGCGAGCAGCTCGCGCAGGCTTCCTCGCCGGGCACGGAGGTGCGCGTCATCGACCTGCGAACCGGCGGAACGGTGCTCACGACCGACTCCGTCTCCATCGGCGGGTCACTGGCCGCCAGCGACGCCGCCGGTCGCATGGTGGCCGACAGCGATGCCGTCTCGGGCTCGTTCACGGAGGGGGACCGGCGGTTCGCCTACCGGAAGCTGACCCGCACGCCGGACAACCTCAACCACTGGGCCGTCCTGGTCAGCAAGCCGTACGCCGCGTCGGTCTGGACGACCGCCCCGGGCCAGGGCGCCCTCGCGGCGGCCCTGGCGGCGTTCGTCCTGCTGGGCACGCTGCTGCTCGCGATGCTGGGCGGCCAGCGAGACCTGCGCCGCCGTGCCAGCACGGACCCGCTCACCGGGCTGGCCAACCGCGCGGTCCTGCTCAGCTGCCTCGAGCAGGTCGAGGTGCCGCGCGGTCGGGGTGCCTCGATGCTGATGCTGCTAGACCTGGACGGCTTCAAGGAGGTCAACGACACGATGGGCCACAGCCGGGGCGACGAGTTGCTGTGCGAGGTCGCACGGCGGATCAGCTCCGTGGTGCGGGACTCGGACCTGGTGGCACGCCTCGGCGGCGACGAGTTCGCCGTCCTGCTCGAGGACGTGCCCGGGGGGCCGTCGGCCGGCGAGACGCTCGCCCAGCGGATCCTCACGGCGATCCGCCTGCCCTTCGACTTCGACGGCACCGGCGTCCGGATGGACGCCAGCCTGGGCATCGCGGTCGTCGGCGAGCACGGCGAGACGCCGGAGGTGCTGCTCCAGCGCGCCGACGTCGCCATGTACCGCGCCAAGACCGCAGGGATCGGCTACGCGTTCTACGACGCGGACGAGGACCCGCACAGCACCCGTCGCCTCGGCATGACCGCGGGACTCCTCGACGCGATCGAGCACCGCCACTTCGAGCTGCACTACCAGCCGAAGGTCGACACGGAGTCCGGCGACGTCGTGGCCCTGGAGGCGCTGATCCGGTGGGTCCACCCCACCCTGGGTCCGTTGGCGCCGGCCGAGTTCATCCCGATTGCGGAGAAGACAGGCCTGATCCGTCCGCTGACCGAGGCCGTGCTCGACATGGCCCTGGCCCAGTGCAGGGAGTGGCACAGGTCGGGTCACCCGGTGCCCGTCGCGGTCAACATCTCCGCGGTCGACCTCGCCGGTGACGCCCTGGTCGAGCACATCGCCTCGCTGCTGGCCACCTACGGCCTTCCGGCGAGCGCGCTGCAGCTCGAGCTGACGGAGAGCGCCATCATGGTGGACCCAGAGCGCGCGCAGCGCGTGCTGGAGCGCCTCGCCGACATGGGCGTACTGCTCGCTGTCGACGACTACGGGACGGGCTACGCCTCGCTCACGTACCTCAAGCGCCTGCCCGTGACCGAGCTGAAGGTCGACCGACTGTTCGTCTCCGGCGTCACCCACGACGACGCCGACCGGATGATCGTCAGCTCCACGATCGAGCTGGCGCACCGGCTCGGGATGAGCGTGGTCGCCGAGGGGGTCGAGGACGGGATGACCATGAGCTTCCTGCGCGAGCACCGCTGCGACAGCGCCCAGGGCTTCTTCCTCGCCCGGCCGATGCCGCACACGGACGTCACCGCGTGGCTCGACGGTCGGTCTGTCGACGCGGCTGCGCGGCCTGCGCAGGACCCGCGCGGCGACGCACCGCACACGGCTCGTGGGCACATCACGCCCGCCATGGCCTCGCCGGCCAGGACCCTCAGGCAGCCCTGACCCCGGACGCCAGCGCGGCCAGCACCAGCGCGGTGCGCACCAGCCCCAGCAACGGACCGAACGGCAGCGCGAAACCGACCCAGAAGACCAGCTCCAACGGGAGCAGGGCCAGCGCAAGCCACAGCGCGGGGACGTTGCCCAGCCAGAGCAGGACCCCGATCGCGACCTCGGCGGCGCAGACGGCGACGAAGGCGACCAGCAGCGTGGTCCCGGTCGGGATCCCCCAGCGCAAGAACGGACCGCCGCCGTACGTGGGGAAGCCGAGGAAGGTCCACACCTCGCCGTTGCGGGCGAGGTGCCACGCGCCGTACGCGCCGGGCAGGCCGAACCCCAGGCCGAGCACGAGCGAGCAGACGGCAGCCGCCCTGGTCACGACTGCCCCTCAGGCGGGCTGCCGGCCGCGGACCGCGGTGATGTGGCGGCGGTAGCGGCGCCGGCCGGTGAGGTGCCACAGCAGCTTCACGGGGGGCGGGAGCTGGCCGAACATCACGGCCACCTCCTCGGGCGTCGCTACCTCGACCATCTGACCGGTGGCGATCCACCGCTGGGCGGGGGTGAACTTCTCGAAGGCGCGCTCACCGACCTCCTGCCACTCGGCCGGGGTGAGGTGACGGTCGATCAGCGGCACCACGACCCGTTCCTCCTCGTCGAGGTGTGCCTCGAGCACGAGCAGGAACTCGTCGAGGCGGTCGGCGAGACCCGCCGACGTGGCCGTCGTCGGACCGGAGCGCCAGGCCGCCAGCGCGGTGCGCACTGCGGCCACCGAGAGGTCGATCTGCTGGTGCTGCTCCTCCATCCGCTTCACCAGCGGCGCGTCGAGGCCGCAGCGCTCGAGGAGCCGGGGCCAGACCAGGTCGTCCTCGGTGGTGTGGTGCAGGTGCAGCTCGTGGAGCAGGAAGCCGAGGTGGTCGGCGACCGCCCCCACCCGCGACGTGCCCGCCGCTGGGGTAGCCGCCACGAGCATCCTCACCTCGGTGAGCTGCCGCCGGAAGATCCGGTGGATGAGCGGCATCTCGCGGGTCGCCGGCCCCACGGGCCCGCCGGCCGACCGCCCGCCGTGCATCGCGTCCATGGCCTCGCTCCTCTCACCCGAGAAGGACCACGCCGACCGACTCCCTCGCCGACTCCCTCGCGGCCTCCCTCGCGGCCTCCCTCGCGGCCTCCCTCGCGGCGAGGCGTCGCGATTTGTTCAGGTAACCTGAATACTCTTCCTCAGGAGAGATGTCAATGGACGAGTCGCTGAACACCGTGTCGATGCTGGGCCAGGCCTACAGCCTGCTCGGCTTCCAGGTCGTGGACGGCGTGGTCGGCGCCGGCTACCCGCAGAAGCCGAAGCACTCCGCGGTCTTCGCCCAGATCTCCCCCGCTGGCTCCCGCCTGACCGAGCTCGCCCGGAAGGCGAACATGACCCCCCAGGCCATGGGAGAGCTGGTCGACGAGCTCGTCGACATGGGGTACGTCGTGCGGCGGCCCGACCCGGCGGACGGCCGGGCGAAGCTCATCGTGCTGACGAAGCGGGGCAGGGACGCCGTCGCGGCGGGGCGCGCGACCATCGAGGGCATCGAGGAGCAGGTGACCGCGGCGCTCGGCGACCGGGGGCACCGCGAGCTGCGGCGGCTGCTGACAAAGCTGCTCGCGGTGACAGGCAAGTGAGGCCGACGGCGCTCGGCGCGGCGGCACCGGCGAGGAAATGCACGAGGCCGGACCCGCGCGGGTCCGGCCTCGATCTCTCAGGGAGAGAGTGGTGGAGCTGAGGGGATTCGAACCCCTGACCTTCTCATTGCGAACGAGACGCGCTACCAACTGCGCCACAGCCCCAAGCGAGGCGCAACGTTAGCACCCGCTCTCGCGCACCGCCGAATCAGGACCCGACGGCGCGCTGCCCCTCGCCCTGCCGCTGCGCGCGGGCTGCCCGGTCGGCCTCGTCGGCCTCGCGGGCGAGCTGGGAGTCGGCGTCGGTCCGGCCTGAGGTCCAGACGCCGGTGGAGTCGAGGTCGATGGTGCGGACCGTGCGGCGGGCGGCCGCCGGCTTGGTGACGTAGGTCGGCAGCGTCATCGGCATCGGGTCCCACAGGCTGGGGTCCGTGACCGCGGGGATCCGACCGGTGTCCGCCAGGTCCTCGACGGCGACCTCGCCGACGCCGGTGGGGGCGCAGTTCTCGTCCCCGGTCTCGGGGAACGACCCCGGGATCCGGACGGCGGCGGGCCGGCGCCGGATGCCGCGCTCGCGGCGCACCATCAACCGGCACGCGACGAGCCAGGCGACCAGCAGCCCGCCGGGGATGGCGGCGTACCAGCCGCTGATCAGCCCGAAACCGGCGAGCGTCACGACGACCGCGTTGGCGAGCAGCAGCAGCCCGAGCACCCGACGGCGCCGGCGGGCGGCGCGGTTGGCGGCCTCCCTGTTGTACGCCGGTCGGGCCGGCCGCTCCTCGCCGCGAGCGTCGGCCGGCTGAGCCGGCTGGCCGGCCCGGCTGGGCTTGGTGACGACCACCGGCGGGGCCGGGGCCCGGCCCGGCGTGACGACCAGGCGGGCGTTGCGGGCGGTGACGGGCTCGCGGCGCGCGAGGACGCGCATCGTGTGGGAGAAGCGGTCGACGGAGCGGCTGCGCACCACCTCGTCGTGGTGCTTGAGCGCCTTCGGGATCAGGTAGACGGCCCACGCGACGGCGAGGGCGACGAAGATCAGAGCGCTGAGGTCCACGTGTCAGAGGTTAGGAGCGCGGACGCAAGTGGGGACGCATGTCAAGTGGTGTGTCGCAAAACAACCTGTGTGACTGGTGTGATTTCGCGGCGACCGGGGAAGGAGGAGGGGTCGCGAGGGTTCCCGCGGGCTCCGAAGCGATCCCCGGCTATCCGGGGATTCGTGGTGCGCGCGTGCGCAACCGCAGGTCAGGGTCCCTGTTTCACCTGCGGATGCGCACAAGTGAGCGGGTCCGGAGTCGGTACCCAGCATCCCGGGCGCCACTCCCCCAGGGGTCTCGACGGGCTCGACCGGCGGTGGTCACCGTCCTGCGCGCGTCGGTCTCGACGGGCTCGACCGGCGTTGGTCACCGTCCTGCGCGCGTCGGTCTCGACGGGCTCGACCGGCGGTGGTCACCGTCCTGCGCGCGTCGGTCTCGACGGGCTCGACCGGCGTTGGTCACCGTCCTGCGCGCGTCGGTCTCGACGGGCTCGACCGGGGTTGCTCGCGGTCGACTGCCGATCCCGTCAGGAGGAGGGCAGCCGGGAGACCAGGCCGCCGGGGGGCAGCTCCTCGACGGTGATCGCGTAGAGCCGGTGGTCGCGCCAGTCGCCGTTGATGTGCAGGAACCGCGGGGCGTAGCCGATCTCGGGGATCCCGAGCTTCTCGACGACGCGCAGGGAGTTGGTGTTCTCCGGGCGGATCGCGATCTCGATGCGGTGCAGGCCGGCGGTGGTCAGGCAGTGGTCGATCGCCAGCGCGACGGCGGTCGGCATGACGCCGCGGCCGGCGTACCGCTGGTCGAGCCAGTAGCCGACCGAGGCGAACTGGGCGGAGCCGCGCACGATGTTGTTGACCGTCAGCTGGCCGGCGAACTCCCCGCCCACCTCGACCACGAAGGGGAGGACGGAGCCGTTGCGGGCCATCGCGTTGAGCCGCCGGACCAGCTGCCGGAACGTCGTGGGGCGGGCCTCGCCACCGGGCGGGACCGTCGCGTCCCACGGGGTCAGCCAGTCGGCGTTGCGCTGCCGGGCGTCGCGCCAGGCGCGGCGGTCACCCGCGTCGATGGGCCGAAGCGTCACCTCCCCGTGGGTGAGCCGCGCGGGCCACCCGCGATTCAATGGTCGCTCCCGACGACCTGCTCCACCGCGTGGACCAGGACCGGCTCGAGCACGGCGAGACCGTCCTTCACGCCGCCGCGCGAGCCGGGGAGGTTGACCACCAGGCAGCTGCCCACGACGCCGGCGACGCCGCGCGAGAGCACGGCCCCGGCCACGCCCTTGGCGACGCCGGCCGCGCGCATCGCCTCCGCGATGCCAGGCACCTCGAAGTCGAGCAGCGCCCGGGTCACCTCAGGAGTGCGGTCGGTGGGGGTGAGTCCGGTGCCGCCGGTGGTGAGCACCAGCCGGGCGCCGGCCACGGCGGCCGAGGTGATCGCCTGCCCCACCGGGTCGCCGTCGGGGACCACGACCGGGTCGCCGACGGCGAAGCCGAGCCGGCGCAGGAAGTCGACGATGACCGGGCCGGTCTCGTCGGCGTAGATGCCGGCGGCCGCGCGGTTGGAGGCGACCACCACCTCCGCGAGCGGGCCGGTCACGTCCTCGCCGCCCCCCGACGGGCCGGTCACGGACGGGCCCAGTCGCCGGACCGGCCGCCGGACTTGGTCTCCACCCGTACGTCGGTGATGACCGCTGCCTTGTCGACCGCCTTGACCATGTCGACCACGGTGAGCGCGGCGACCGAGACCGCGGTGAGCGCCTCCATCTCGACGCCGGTGCGGTCGGTGGTGCGGACGCCGGCCCGGATCTCGACGGCGTCGTCGGCGACCTCGAGGTCGACGGTCACGCCCGAGATGGCCAGCGGGTGGCACAGCGGGATCAGCGCCGGTGTCTGCTTGGCGCCCATGATCCCGGCGAGCCGGGCCACCGCGAGGGTGTCGCCCTTGGGCACGCCTGCGCCACGCAGCAGTGCAACCACCTCGGGTGAGACCAGCACCCGGCCGGACGCCGTGGCGGTCCGGTCGGTGACGTCCTTGCCGGAGACGTCGACCATGCGGGCCGCGCCGCTCTCGTCGACGTGGGTCAGCCGGTCCCCCTGCGGGTCCCCCGGTCGGTCCCCCGGTCGATCCCCCTGCCCCATCAGAACTCCTCGTCCAGCCACACGATCTGCACCTGCTCCCCCGCCGGCACCGAGGTGACCTCCTCGGGGACGACGACGAGCGCGTTCGAGGCCGCCAGGTCGCCGATCAGGTGCGACCCGTGGCCGCCGACCGGCGTCACGAACGGGCCGCCGCGGTCGACGGCGTACTCGCCGCGGACGAACTGGCGCCGCCCGGCCGGCGAGCTGATCGGGTGGGTCAGCCGGGCCCGGGTGGTCGGCCGCGACCAGGGCTTGCGACCCATCATCTTGCGGATCGCCGGCAGCACGAACGTCTCGAACGAGATGTACGACGAGACGGGGTTGCCCGGGAGCGTGAAGATCGGGGTGTCGTCCTCGCCGACGGTGCCGAAGCCCTGCGGCTTGCCCGGCTGCATCGCCACGCCGCCGAACCAGACGGTGCCGAGCGGCGCGAGCGCCTCCTTGACCACGTCGTAGTCGCCCTGGGAGACGCCGCCGCTGGTGACGACGATGTCGGCGCGGACCAGCTGGTCGCCGAGGGTGTCGAGGAAGGCCTGCGGCTCGTCGGGGACGATGCCGACCCGGTAGGCGACGGCCCCGGCCCGGCGCGCGGCGGCGGCGAGCAGGTAGGAGTTGCCGTCGTAGATGGCGTCGGGGGCGAGCGGGGTGCCGGGCTCGCGCAGCTCGGAGCCGGTGGACATGATCACCACCCGCGGCCGCGGCCGGGTCACCACGGTGCCGCGGCCGACCGCCGCGAGCAGGCCGAGGTGCCGCGGGCCGAGGACCGTGCCCTGCTCGACGAGCAGGTCGCCCTCGGCGACGTCCTCGCCGGCGCGGCGCACGTGCTGCCCCTCCCTCGGGGCCTGGGTGATCCGGACCCGGGCGACGCCGCGGTCGGTCCACTCGTAGGGCACCACGGCGGTGGCGCCGGCCGGCACCGGCGCGCCGGTCATGATCTTGACGGCGGTGCCGGGCGACATCGCCAGCAGCGAGGCCTGGCCCGCGCCGATCTCGCCGGTCACCGGCAGCTCGACCGGCTCCTCGGCGGAGGCCCCCGCGACGTCCCCGTGGGCGACGGCGTAGCCGTCCATCGCGGAGTTGTCGAAGGTCGGCAGCGAGATGGGCGCGACGACGTCCTCGGCGATGGCGAGCCCGAGCGCGTCCATGAGCGGCTGCGGGAACGCCGGCAGCGGCGTGACCGCGTCGAGGACCCTCCCGAGCAGGTCCTCGACCGAGGCCAGCTCGTCAGGCATCCGCGTCCGGCTCCTCGTCCGCGCCGCTGCCGACCACGGAGCCGGGCTCGACGCGCTGGGCGGAGTCGGCCTTGAGCTTCACCTCGCCGACGAGCCGCACGTCCCGGCCGAAGGTGAAGTCGCCGTCGACGTGGACCTCGCTCGCGTCACGCATCGAGGGGGCGCCCTCGGGGAAGCGCTTGTCGAACTCGCCGACGTACTTGTAGAAGCTGCTGTCGAGGTCGACGAACGGCACCTGTGGCGCCGTCTGGTCGAGGACGTAGTCGCCGCCGAGGTCGTAGACGTCGGAGCGCAGCACCAGCAGGTCGTTGGTGGTCTTCACCGGGACGAACCGGTCGCGGCCGACCTCGATGGTCTGCGCGCCCTCGAAGATCTCGATGGCGGCGCCCATCGCGGTCTCGATCTGGATGACCTCGGGCGTGGAGGGGTCGCTGGGGTCGACGTGCTTGACGTTGCGGATCAGCGGCAGGCCGAGGATGCCGCCGCGCTTGTCGAGCTCGGCCTGCATAGCGCGCAGGTCGAACCACAGGTTGTTGGTCGAGGAGTACTTGTGCCGGTCGAGGTCGGCGAGCGCCTCCTTGTCCTCCTCGAGCGTCTGCGCACTCTCGCGGAGCACGATCCGGCCGTCCCGCTTGCGGCGCGCGAAGTGGCCGCCCTTGCGGTCGGAGGGGGTACGCCGGACCGCCTCGATCGCGAACGGCGCGCCGGAGGTCGCGAACCAGCCGGCGACCCGGGCGTCGGGGACCGCGCCCAGGTTGTCGGAGTTGGAGACGAAGACGTAGCGGTAGCCCGCGTCGATCAGGGTCGTCAGCAGGCCGGTGCCGCGCAGCGCGGTGTAGAGGTCGCCGTGGCCCGGCGGGCACCACTCCAGGTCGGGGTCCTGGGGGTGGCTGACCGGAGTCAGGTCACGGGCGAGCAGCTTGGGCTCCTTGTTCTGCAGGAACTCCAGCGGCAGGCCCTCGACCGGCAGGTCCTCGTAGCGGGCGATCGCCTCCATCGTGTCGGCGGAGGTGCGGAAGCTGTTCATGAAGATCAGCGGCAGCGGCACGCCGTACTCGCCGCGCAGGTGGAGCACCTGCCGGGCGATGATGTCGAGGAAGGACAGCCCGCGCCGCACGCACAGCAGCGACTTCGCGCGGTCCATGCCCATGGAGGTGCCGAGCCCACCGTTGAGCTTGATGACCGCGGTGGCGCGGATCGCCTCGGCGGCGTCCTCGTCGGACACCGAGACGTCGGCGAGCGACTGCATGTCGTGCGGCTCGATGGTGGACTCGGGGATCATCCCGGTCTCGCCGTGCTCGAGCAGGCGGTAGTAGTGGGCGAAGGTGTCGATCGCCACCTCGTCCACACCCGCCGCCGCCATCTTCTCGCGGGCCTTCTGCAAGCCAGGGCTAGCCATGCTCCCGATCGTAGGCTGGCCGGGTGGAATCGCCACAGCGCCCCCATGACGACGGTCACAGCGACCCCCGCGACGACGGCTCCGCGGCCGCCAAGCTGGCGCTGCGCGACCAGCTGCTGACCGCGCGCGGCCGACGGCCCCTGGCCGACGTCGCCGAGGCCGGCCGGGCGATCGCCGAGCACCTGCTCGCCGCCCCGGAGGTACGCCGGGCGGCCACCGTCGCGGCGTACGTCTCACGCGGCGCGGAGCCGGGCACCGGCCTGCTGCTGGACGCGCTGCGCGTCCGCGGGGTCCGGGTGATCCTGCCGGTGGTGCAGCCGGGCCGGGTCCTCGACTGGGCGGTCGACACCGGCCCGGACGGCTTGGTCCCGGCGACGTTCGGGCTGCTCGAGCCGGCCGGCCCGCGGCTCGGACCCGACGCGATCGCCACCGCCGACGCGGTGCTGGTGCCCGGGCTCGCGGTCGCCCGCACCGGGGTGCGGCTGGGCCGGGGCGGCGGCTTCTACGACCGGGCGCTCGGTCGGGTGCCGGTCGGCACCTTCACCTGCTGCCTGCTCTACGACGACGAGGTCGGTGTACCCGTGCCCGCGGAGGCGCACGACCGGCCGGTGACCGCGACCGCGTCCCCCTCGGGGATCAGGAGGCTCCCGGCTCGGCCGGCACCAGGGTGAGCTCGTCCTCCCGGGCCTCCTCGACGGCCTGGGCGCTGAACGGCCAGGCGACCGTCTCGCCGCGGGCCCACAGGTCGGTCTGGTCGGTGTAGTGGTCGCTGGCCGGGTGGCCCGAGACGCCGGTCAGCGAGACCCAGCGCGACTCGTCGAGGTCGGCCATCGAGATCACCATCCGCATCGACGGCGCGGCGGTCACGCCGTACCCCTCGGCGGCGTCCCACGCGGTGGCGTCGACGGTGGCGGAGCCGCCGCCGACCTCCCAGGGGCCGCGGTTGACCAGCCACTCGACGACGCCGACGCCGGAGGTGCCGAGCGTCTGGTTCTCGAGGTCGAGGTGGTGCAGCCGGCCCCACTCCCACTCCTCGTGGTCGAGCGCCTGCAGCCGCGTCAGCTCATCGCGGGCCTCGAGCAGGCTGCCGGTGAGGATGTCGTCGCGGGTCTCCACGGTGTCCTCGGTCTCGAGGTCGTCCCACCACGGGTCGGCCGGGCGCTCCAGCAGCGCGTCGACCACGGCCACCCACCGCGAGCCGCCGTCGGGCCACAGCTCCTCCGGCAGCTCGTCGTGGAAGGTCCGCTCGAGGACGGTCCGCCAGACCACGTTGAAGTACGCCGCCGCCGCGGAGTCGGCGGGCTGGGAGAAGTCCCAGGTCTGCAGCAGCCGCTGCCCGTCGGAGTAGTAGCCCTCCGGAAGGTCGAGGTCGAGCAGGTAGGGGGTCAGCACCGGGCCGGCCGGAGTGCGGCTGTCGAGCTGGAGGTCCAGCATCTCGGTCAGGGAGAGCTCGCCCTCCCGCTCGAGCAGGTCGCGGATCCGCTGCGCCCGGTAGCCGCGGTCCCAGTCCTCGGTGAGGGCGAAGGGGTAGTCGGGCCCGGCGACCGCCTGGTTGGCGGTGACGATGAACCCCTCCTCGGGGTCGAGCACGCTCGGCAGGCCGCGGAACGGGACGTAGTCGCCGCTCCAGTCGTCCTCCGGCCGCCAGCCCTCGGCGGGCAGGGTGCCGTCGTTGCCGGACTGCCGGATCGGGATCCGGCCGGGCGCCTGGTAGCCGATGTGGCCGTCGCGGTCGGCGTAGACGAGGTTCTGCGCCGGCACGTCGAACTTCGACGCCGCGGCGCGGAACGACTGCCAGTCGGTGGCCGTGTTGAGCGCGAGGATCGCGTCGGCGGTCGCGGTGGGCCGGAGCGCGGTCCACGCCAGCGACACGGCGTACCCGCCGAGCGGGCGGGGCCGGGACCCGTCGGTCGGCGCGACGTCGCCCACCTCGGCGACCTCCTCGAGGACGTCGGAGAGCAGCGGGCCGTGGCGGGTGGCGCGGACGGTGAGCTCGACGTCGTCCTCGCCGCGGACCTCGATGGTCTCGGTGCGGATCCGCAGCTTGCGCCAGCGGCCGTCGTAGCGCCAGCGGTTGCCGGCGACCCGCTCCAGGAACAGGTCGGTGACGTCGGGGCCGAGGTTGGTGAAGCCCCAGGCGATGTCGGCGTTGTGGCCGATGATCACGCCGGGGACGCCGGAGAAGGTGAAGCCGGCGACGTCGAGCGGGCAGTCGGCCGAGACGGTGCGGCAGTGCAGTCCCATCTGCATCCACACGCCCGGCATCGAGACGCCGAGGTGCGGGTCGTTGGCGAGCAGCGGCTCGCCGGTCGAGGAGTGCCGGCCGTCGACCACCCACGAGTTGCTGCCGATCCCGTCACCGCGGCCGAGCAGCACCGGCATCCGGTCGAGGGCGGCACGGGTGCCGCGCAGCGCGTCCCGCGCCCCGGCGTCGTACGCCGGACGCTGCGGCAGGCGGGTGCCGGCCTCGGTGGCGTCCTGCTCGAAGACGCCGTCGACGACGGCGCCCTGCCCGACGATCGGGAGGTTCTCCTCGTAGGGGTAGGGCGGGTAGAGCTGGGCGACCCGCTCCGGAGAGAGCTCGGCGAGGGCCAGCGCCCGGTCGATCTCGTCGTCCATGTTGCCGCGCAGGTCCCACGCCATCGCCTTGAGCCAGGCCAGCGAGTCGACCGGCGTCCACGGCTCGGGGGTGTAGTCGAGCCCGCCGACGCGCAGCAGGGTGTACTCGACGGCGAGCTCGGTGGGCGAGCGCTCGTCGAGGTAGGCGTTGACGCCGGCGGCGTAGGCCTCCAGCGCCTGCCGCGTCTCCGGCTCGACGATCGCGAGCTCGCGCTCCGCGACCCGGCGCCAGCCCATCGTGCGGATCACCTTGTCGGTCTCCAGCGCGGGCTCCCCGAACAGCTCCGCCAGCCGGCCGGAGGTGACGTGGCGGCGCACGTCCATCTCGTAGAACCGCTCCTGGGCGTGGACGTAGCCCTGGGCGAGCATCAGGTCGTCGACGGTCTCGCCGTAGACCTGCGGGATGCCGTGCCGGTCCCGCACCACCTGCACCGGCGCGGAGAGCCCGGGCACGTCGACCTCCCCCGAGGTCTCCGGCAGCGGCCGGCGCAGCATGACCACCCCGCCGAGCAGGGTGAGCAGCAGGAGCAGCACCAGGCCGGCGGCGACGTACGTCGTGATGCGCGCCGGCCGCGGCCACCCGCGGAAGGTGGCCCACCAGGAACGGCGGGTCCGCTCGTGCTCGGAACTGGCCGCAGAGGGGCTGCTCGTCTGCTCGGTCATGGTGTTCGCCATTGTGCCGTATCATTAGCAGTCGACAGGGGTGAGTGCCAGCGCCTCGCCCCGGCCGCGACCACAGCTCTTCCCGGAGGACGACCGTGCCGACCTACCAGTACGCCTGCACCGCGTGCGACCACGCCTTCGAGCAGTTCCAGAGCTTCTCCGACGACGCCCTCACCGAGTGCCCCCAGTGCCAGGGACGGCTGCGCAAGCTGTTCAACGCCGTGGGCGTGGTGTTCAAGGGCTCCGGCTTCTACCGCACCGACAGCCGCGCCACGAGCGGCTCGTCCGGGTCCTCGGGCTCGTCCGGCTCCTCGGACTCGTCGGGCTCGGGCGCCTCGTCGACCGCGACCAAGACCGACAGCAAGCCCGCCGCCGCGTCCGCCTGACGCCGCACAGCCGGTGGTCGAGGTGCGAGGCCGGTCACGGCCGAGCCTCGAGACCCCCGCACCGGCGCAGGGCAGCACGCACCCCGCCCTGCTCCCCTCACCGGGTTTCGAGGCTCGGCGCTGAGGCGCCTCACACCTCAACCACCGGTGCCACCCACCACCCGCCGGTGGTCGAGGTGCGAGGCCGGTCACGGCCGAGCCTCGAGACCCCCGCACCGGCGCAGGGCAGCACGCACCCCGCCCTGCTCCCCTCACCGGGTTTCGAGGCTCGGCGCTGAGGCGCCTCACACCTCAACCACCGGTGCCACCCACCACCCGCCGGTGGTCGAGGTGCGAGGCCGGTCACGGCCGAGCCTCGAGACCCCCGCACCGGCGCAGAGCAGCACGCACCCCGCCCTGCTCCCCTCACCGGGTTTCGAGGCTCGGCGCTGAGGCGCCTCACACCTCAACCACCGGTGCCACCCACCACCCGCCGGTGGTCGAGGTGCGAGGCCGGGCACGGCCGAGCCTCGAGACCCCCGCACCCGCGCAGGGCCTGTGGAGGAACGGCGCGGGCCGCTGGCCGAGCGCCTAGCGTCACCGGCATGCCCGACCTCGCCGACACCTCCGCCGACGGCACAGCCCGGCCCCTCCCCCTGCGCGACCGGGTCGCCCGCCGGCTGGGCCGGGTACGCCGGGCGGTGCTGGCCCGCCGCCGCCCGCTGGCCGCACTGCTCGCCGCCGTCGCCGTCGCGGCGGGGCTGCACGCCACCGCGGCTCCCCCACCCCCGTCCGAGACCGTCCTCGCCGCGGCCCGCGACCTGCCGGCCGGGACCACCCTGGAGCCGGGCGACCTCATCGAGGTGGCGCTGCCGCCCGACGCCGTCCCGGACGGCGTCGCCGACGCCCCGGTCGGCCGCACCCTGGCCGCTCCCCTGCGCGCCGGCGAGGCGCTGACCGACGTCCGCCTCGTCGGCCCCGCGCTGACTGCCGCGGACCCCGGGCTGACGGCGCTGCCGGTCCGGCTGCCCGACCCAGCCGCCGCGTCCCTGCTCGAGGTGGGCGACCGCATCGACCTGCTCGCCACCGACCCGCAGCGCCCGGGCGCGCAGGTGGTCGCGTGGGATCTCCCGGTGCTGGCCGTCCCACCGCCCGCCGACGCCCTCTCCGGCGGCCAGCCGGGCGCCGTGGTGGTGGTTGGCGCCGACCCCGCCGAGGTCACCGCCGTGACCGACGCCGCCGTACGCCTGTTCCTCACCTTCGCCTACGCCCGCTAGCGTGAGGACTCCTGCCACAAGGACGAGGGCCCTCGGGGGCGTTGAGGAGGAGTCATGCTGTCCGGATTCAAGAACTTCCTGCTGCGGGGCAACCTGGTCGACCTGGCGGTCGCGATCATCATCGGCACGGCGTTCGCCACTGTGGTCACCACCTTCACGAACTGGCTCACCGCCCAGCTGCCCGAGAGCAGCTCGGAGTACTTCACCAACACCGAGAACAGCTTCGGCGCGTTCCTGAACGCGGTGATCTCGTTCGTGATCCTCGCGGCGGTCGTCTACTTCTTCGTCGTGATGCCCTACACCCGCGCGAAGGAGCGGTACTTCCCGAGCCCGGCCCCCGGCACCCCGGAGGACATCACGCTCCTCAAGGAGATCCGCGACATCCTCGCGGGCGGGCAGCGTCCGCAGGCCTGAGCACGGCCTGAGCCCCCGCCGGGGTCGCCACGGCTCAGCCGTGGTGCGGCGGCACCTGCTCCTCGAGCCACTCGTCCTGGGGCGACTTGCGCCCGGGCCGCGGCCGCTCGCCGGGCTCGCGCTCGTCGGACGTCGTCTCCGGCAGCGCGTCGCCGAACACCTCGGCGAGACGCCTCCGCCGCTCCCAGTCGCTCTCGCGCCGCCCCTTGTCGGAGCGCGGGCTGCGGTCGGACTGTTGGTCGGACACGGTGGACCTCAGGCGCAGAGCCCGTTGGCGGCGGCCTGGGCCGCGGCCTCCTGGTCGGGCTCGGGCGTCGTGCTCGGCTCGGTCGACGGCTCCGCGGACGGACCGCCCGACGGGCCGGCGGACGGGTCCTTCTTCGGCTTCTGGCCCGGCGGCGCCGCGGCGGTGATCGCGTCGCTGGTGAGGCGCTTGGTGAGCGGCTCGTCGGCGGCGATCTTCTCCCAGAGCTTGTCGGCCTCCGGCTTCCAGGCGACGCGATTGGGGTCGATCTCGTCGTACTCCCACGGCACGGTGACGAACTGGATGTTGTCCATGCCGATGCCCTGGAAGCCCATGCCGATGCGGGCGATCTTCACGACGCTCTCGAGGTCGGTCTGCAGGGACGCCGTGGCGGCGTCGAGGAAGCCGACGAGACGGTCGAAGCGGGCCAGCGTGCCGGCGGACATCACCTTGTTGACCATGGCGGCGATGAACGCCTGCTGCCGCTTGATCCGGCCGAGGTCGGAGCCGTCCCCCAGCGTGTAGCGGGCGCGGACGTAGTTGAGGGCCTCGCGTCCCTCGATCTCGCGGGTGCCGGCCGGGATGTTGATGCCGTGGGTGGGGTCGTAGATGTCCTCGGGGATGCACACGGGGACGCCACCGATGGCGTCGACCATGCCCTCGAAGCCGGCGAAGTCGACGACGACGTAGTGGTCGACGTACACACCGGTGATCTGCTCGAACTGCTGGATCGTGCAGGCCGGCCCGCCGAGGGCGAATGCCTCGTTCCAGAACACCCGCTCGCCGCCCGGGATGGTCTCGCCGTTCTCGCCCTCGCAGTCGGGGCGCGTGACGAGGGAGTCGCGGGGGATGCTGATGCCGTAGGCCCGCTGCCTGTCGGCGGACAGGTGCATGAGGATCGTGGTGTCGGAGCGGTCGTTGCTGCCCAGCTCCTGGTTGTCGATGTTGTTGCCCTCGCCGTCGCGGTCGTCAGACCCCATCACCAGCACGTTGAGCGGCTCCGCGGGGCCCTCCGCGCGCTCCTTGTCGGGACGGTTCTCGAGCTGGTCGGTCACGTCGATGACGTCGAGGTTCCCGTTGAGGTGCCGGTAGAGGTAGACGACGCTGAGGCCGGTCCCGAGGGCCAGCACGAGCGTGGTGGCGAGCAGCACCTTGCCGACCGTGTGCTTGCGCTTCGTCTTGCCCCGGCGCTTCGGCGCCCCGTTGCCGTTGGCCGCGGGCGCGCTCTGGGCGTCGGCGTCGGCCATGGTCGGGTCCTCCGGGGGTCAGGATGCGTCGAGGGTCGGGACAACCTACGACAACGCTCAAATATCGGGGTCGACCGACCCGTTCGACAAATGCCCGCCCCGGCGGGGACCGAAACCGTCATCCGAACGTGACGAAGCCAGCAGCGCCTCCGACCCGGGGCGGCGCGGCGGCGGTCTGCGACGATGCGGGCGTGGCAGTGGACGTCGTCGAGTACCGGCCCGAGTGGCCGGCCCGGTTCGAGGAGGTCGCGGTCCGGCTGAGGCGGGCGCTCCTGGGCGTGTCGTCGGCCCGGGTCGAGCACGTCGGCTCCACGTCGGTCCCCGGCCTCGCGGCGAAGCCGGTCCTCGACATCGACGTCATCGTCGAGCGCCGGGACGTGGGGCTGGCGATCCGGGCGCTGGAGGGGCTCGGGTATGTCCACCGTGGCGACCTCGGCGTTGCCGGACGTGAGGCGTTCCGGCCGCCGGACCAGGACCCGGCCCGCAACGTCTACGTCTGCGAGGCGGGCACGCTGAACGTCCGCAATCACCTCGCGGTACGGGACGTGCTCCGTCAGCGCGACGACCTGCGGGATGAGTATGCCGCCTGCAAGCGCGCGCTGGCCGCCGACCCGGACATGGACATCGACCGGTACATCGCGGGGAAGACCGACGTGCTCCAGCGGGTGCTGGCCGACTCACCTCTGGTGTCCGACGACGAGCGGCGACAGATCGACCGTCTCAACCGGGCACTGGGCTGACCCTCGCCTCCCACCTCCTCGGGAGGGAGCGGGCGCGGGGCCAACGGCAGGCCCGACCGGGACCCACGGCCCTGCCGTCCTCGGCTGAACGGGCGAGGCTGGAGGTGGACCCCACCGCCGAGGAGGCAGTCATGCACACCAAGCGGATCGTGGTCGGGTACGACGGCTCCGACGGCGCCCGGGCGGCGCTGGCCTGGGGGGTCGACCACGCCGAGGGCCGCGAGCTGGACGTTCTCGTCGTGGTCACGCTCATGGACCCCCTGGTCGGTGGCTTCCGGGAGGCCGACGAGCGGGAGGGGGCGCAGCACCGCGACGAGGCCGTGCGCGCGCTCCAGGACGCGGCGCTGCCGGACGCCCGGGTCCAGGTCGTCCACGGCCCCACCTCGGAGACGCTCATCGACCGGACGGGCCCCGGCGACGTGCTGGTGGTCGGCAGCCGGGGACACGGGGTTGCGACGGGGGCACTGCTCGGCTCGGTGAGCCAGCACCTCGCGCACCACGCGCGCTGCCCGGTCGTGGCGGCACGGCCCGCCCGCAACCCGGAGGAGCGGCGGATCGGCGTCGGGCTCGACGGGTCCTCCGCCAGCCTCGAGGCCCTGCGCTGGGCGTGCGACCTCGCCTCCACCACCGACGAAAGGGTCGTCGCGGTGCACGGCTTCTACGCCCGCCGGCACGGCCCCGGCTCCGAGGTCTCGACCGCCGAGGCCCTCAACCGCGAGATCGCCCAGCACGAGCAGGACCTCGCGGCGTGGGTCGAGCAGGCGGGCCCGCTGCCCGAGTCGGTGCAGGTGGACCGCGAGGTGGTCGCCGTACCGGGCAAGCAGGCCCTCGTCGACCTCAGCGAGCGCGCGTCCCTGGTGGTCGTCGGCTCGCACGGGCACAGGCCGGTGGCGGAGATGCTTCTCGGATCGGTCGGCCAGCACGTGCTGCACCACGCCCACTGCCCCGTCGCCGTGGTCCGCTGACCCGGCACCGCCTGCACGACCGCTGAGCCCCTGCCGCGTCGCCGCCGGCCTGGGGCGGCTCCGCCGCGCGTCCGGGTGTCGACGGCCCGGGGCGATCCGCGTGACATCATGGCCCCGCCGCGACGGGGACCCCGGCGCGGTGCCGCCCCAGTAGCTCAGCGGATAGAGCAGCCGCCTCCTAAGCGAAAGGTCGCAGGTTCGACTCCTGCCTGGGGCACTCGCTCCTCCTCGGCCTCGGTAGCGTCGCGCGCATGTCGGACCCCTTCAGCCAGGCAGCGTTCGACGTCCGCTTCGACTGGGGTCCGGTCGGCGCCGCCGCTGCCCGGGCAGACGTCTCGGTCGTCGTCGACGTGTTGAGCTTCTCCACGTCCGTCTGCGTCGCGGTGGAGCGCGGGATGCGCGTCTACCCGTACCGGTGGCGGGACGAGGGCGCGGAGGCGTTCGCGCGGGCGCACGACGCCGTCCTCGCGGTCGGTCGGCTCGAGGCCGGACGCGGCGGCCCCACGGCGCCGGTCCCGTCGCTGTCCCCGGCGGGCCTGCTCGAGTGCGCCCCCGTGGCCCGGCTGGTCCTGCCGTCACCCAACGGGTCGACCATCGCGGCAGCACTGCAGCGGAGCGGTGCCGAGGTCGCCGTCGGCTGCCTGCGCAACGCCGGGGCCGTCGCAGCGTGGCTCGCGCCCGCGCTGGAGGCCGGACGTTCCGTCGCCGTCGTCGCCGCCGGCGAGCGGTGGCACCAGGACGACTCGCTCCGACCCGCCCTCGAGGACCAGCTCGGCGGCGGCGCCGTCATCCGATCGCTGGCGCGACTCGTTCCCGGCGCGGCGATCAGCCCCGAGGCCCGGGCAGCCGCGGATCTCTTCGCGGCTGCCCGGAAGGATCTCGAGGCACGTCTCCACGCCTGCGCGAGTGGCCGGGAGCTCGCGGCCCAGGGCTTCGCCGCCGACGTCACCGCGGCGTCCGCGCTGGACGCGTCCCCCGTCGTGCCGGTCCTCGCCGACGACGGCGGATTTCTCCCGAGCTCCTGACCGCGCCCGCCCCTCGGCTCAGTCGACGGTCTCGAAGGTGATCCCGGCCTTCTGCAGGCGGGCCAGCAGGTTGTCGCCCATCGCCTGCGCGGTGGTCACCTGGCCGGCGGTCTCCGGGTTGTCGTCGAGCGCGAGGCACAGCGCGGCCTCGGCGAGCATCTTCGCGGTCTCGTCGTAGCCGGGATCGCCGCCGGAGACACGGGTGTGCAGCGTGGTCCCGTCGAGGGTCTCGGCGACCAGGTCGACCCGGAACCACGACTTCGCGCGGCGCTCGGGGCTCGGGCCCTGGCCGGGCTGGAGCCGCCCCTGGAGGAACTCGCGCACCGGCTTCACCTGGGCCGCGAGCCCGAGGGCGGCGACCGCGGCGCCGCCGCCGGCGGCGTACCGAAGCGTCTTGGTGCCGGCGTAGTGGGAGTAGCGGAAGTCCGGCCCGTACGCCGGCAGCGCGCGGCCGCTGCGGGCGACGACCAGCGGGTCGAGGGTCGGCAGCGGCAGCAGCCAGTAGCCGAGCAGCGGGTCGCGGTGCGGCTTCCCCTGCACGGCCCGCGAGGAGCGGCCCTCGGGACGCTGCTCGGCGCGGCGCCGGGCGGCCGAGGCGGCCCGCATCTGCCGGGCCCGGGACATCTGGGTGAGCGCGCTGTGGAACGTGCCGCCGGAGGGGCCGCCGCTGGCGCGGACCACGCCGCGCATCCGGATCGGCTGGTCGTCGGGCAGCAGGCCGACGGTGTAGTAGGCGCCGAGGTCGTAGGGGATCGAGTCGAAGCCGCAGGCGTGGACGAGCCGGGCGCCGGTGCGCTCGGCGGTCCGGTGGTGCGCGGTGTACATCCGGTCGACGAACTCCGGCTCACCGGTGAGGTCGAGGTAGTCGGTGCCGGCCTCGGCGCAGGCCGCGACCAGCGGCTCGCCGTGGGTCAGGTAGGGGCCGACGGTGGTGGCGACCACCCGGGTGGCGTCCGCGACGTCGGCGAGCGAGACCGGGTTGGTGGAGTCGGCGACGAGCAGCTCGAGGTCCGCGAGCCGGGGCTCGATGCCGGCGAGGCGGTCGCGAACCTCGGCCAGCTTGGCCTGGTTGCGGCCGGCCAGCGCCCAGCGCAGGTCCGCGGGGGCGTTGCGGGCGAGGTACTCGGCGGTCAGCCGGCCGGTGAAGCCGGTCGCGCCGAACAGGACGAGGTCGAACCGTCGGTCAGCCATGCGGGTCATCGTGGCATCCCCCGCCGGACGGGTGGAGGGCGGCAGGTCCCGGGCGACGGCCTCCGGACGGGAACCCGGACCGGCCCGCGCCCGTCCCATCCGTGGAGAACCGCTCGGGAGCCGCCAGGGAAGGGGAGCCACGATGGCCGTCTCACGCAGGACCGGAATCGCAGCGCTGGCCGTGGCCGGCCTGGTATCGGCTGGGGTCGCCGCCGGGGTGGCCGGCGGGGTCGGCGTCGGCGCCCTCACCGGCGGCTCGGGCGCACCTGGCGACCCGGACGGACCGCGCGTCCTGGCCGCGCCCGCCGGACCGCAGGCCTTCGGCCGCTCGCTCCTCGGCAGCGAGCTCGCGCCCGCCGACTCGTGCGACGACCTGCTGGCCTGGTACGTCGAGCGCGGCCTCCAGCGGGTCGGCCCGTGGGGCTGGGAGTACCCCTACTTCACCGCCGACGGCGTCATGCTCATGCCGCAGGCCGAGATGGACAACGCCGGGGGCGCCCGCTCCGGCGCCCCGGGGTCCCCGGTGGAGGAGGCCACCTCCACCGCCACCGGTACGAACGTGCAGGAGGCCGGCGTCGACGAGCCTGACACGGTCAAGACCGACGGCACCACGCTGTTCCGGGTGCGGAGTGGCGAGCTCACGGCGTACGACGTGACCGGCGAGCGGCCCGAGGAGCTCGGCGAGCTCGACCTTCCCGGGCTGGCCGACGCCGAGATCCTGCTGGTCGGCGACCATGTGGTGGTGATCAGCCGCCCGCTGGGCCACGACCACCACGGGTTCGACGAGCACCACGGCACCGGCCTCGACGGCCCCTCGTCGCGGGTGCTGGTGGTCGACGCGGCCGACGCCGCCGCGATGCGGGTCGTCGACGACACGACGTACGACGCCCGGGTCGTCGCCGCGCGCCAGCACGGCGACGTGGTGCGGCTGGTGCTGGGGCACGGCCTGCCCGACCTCGACTTCGTGCAGCCGCGGGGCGGCTGGCGCGACGACCGGAGCGCGCTCGAGCGCAACCGCCAGGCAGTGCGCAACAGCACCCTGGCCGACTGGCTGCCCACCCAGACCCGCGACGGCGTGACCCGGCAGCTGCTGGCCTGCGACCAGGTCGCGCTGCCCGACGACGGCACCCTCGGGACGCTCGCCGTGGTCGGACTGCGGCCCGCCTCGCCGGACGTCCGGGTCGCGGCCGGCGTCGCCACGAGCTCCGACCTCGTCTACGTCTCCGACGACCGGCTCCACCTCGCGACGTCCCACCACGGCGACTTCTGGTGCTGCCCGGAGCCGCTGCCGCTGCCCGGACCGGAGGTCGGGCCCGGCTCGTTCCCCGGCATGGGGATGCTCTTCGAGATGCTGCGCCGCGACGACGCGAGTGACGACACCGGCGACGACGTCGGCGGCGGCGGCGGCAGCGGCAGCGGCAGCGATGGCAGCGGTGGCAGCGGTGGCAGCGACGCCGACGTCGCCGAGCCGCCGGTCGAGGACCTCGTCGAGCCGGCCCTGCCCGAGACGGAGCTGCGCACCGAGCCGGAGCTCCCGGACGAGCCCGAGATCGAGCCCGACATCGAGATCGAGCCCGACGTCGGCCGGCCGACGGTCGTCGGCGGCAGCACCACGCTGCACTCCTTCGCCCTCGACGGGATCGGCGCGACCTACGTCGCCTCCGGCGAGGTGGACGGCTCGATCGCCGACCGCTGGTCGATGGACGAGTCCGACGACGTGCTCCGGGTCGCGGTCGGCCCGACGGTCCGCACCGGCAACTTCAACTCGGTGGTCACCCTCGCCGAGCGCGGCGACGACCTCGTCGAGATCGGCCGCGCCGACAAGCTCGGCCCGAACGAGACCATCCGGTCGGTGCGCTGGTTCGACGACCTTGCCATCGTTGTCACCTTCCGCCAGGTCGACCCGCTGCACGCCGTGGACCTCACCGACCCGGCTGACCCCGTGGTGCTCGGCGAGCTGAAGATCCCCGGCTTCTCGGAGTACCTCCACCCCATCGCCGGCGACCTGCTCATCGGCGTCGGCCAGAACGCCGACCTGAACGGCATCGCGCGGGGCGCCCAGGCGTCGCTCTTCGACATCTCCGACCTCACCGACCCGAAGCAGCTCGACGTGGTCACCTACCCGCGCGGCAGCCTCGCCGGCGCCGCCACCGACCCGCGCCAGTTCACCTGGCTGCCGGACCGGCGTACCGCGCTGACGGTCGTGACCTCCGGCTGGCCCGGTGGCGGCGGCGTCACCGGCTGGCTGTCGGTGCTCGAGGTCGACGGCGACGACCTGACCCAGCGGCTCGTCGAGGTCGACTACGGCGTCGAGGTCGCGGAGGTGCGGACCCTGCCGCTGCCCGACGGCCGGGTGGTGCTGGTGACCGGCGACGGCGTGTCGTTCCTCGACCTCTGACGTACCGTCGGAGCCATGTGCCGCAACATCCGCCCGCTCCACAACTTCGAGCCGCCGGCCACCCGCGAGGAGGTCGAGGCCGCGGCCCTGCAGTTCGTGCGGAAGGTCAGCGGCAGCACCAAGCCCTCCCAGGCCAACCAGGCCGCCTTCGACCGGGCGGTCGCCGAGATCGCGCACGTCACCCAGCACCTGCTCGACGAGCTCGTCACCGCCGCCCCGCCGAAGAACCGCGAGGTGGAGGCGGAGAAGGCGCGGGCCCGTGCGGCCCTGCGGTACGCCCGATGACCACCGCGGCTGGCCCTGCGGCCGCCACCACGGGGGTCGAGCCCGTCGAGACCCATCCCCTGGCGGCCCCCGCCCTCGCGCTGCTCACCGGCCGCCCGCTGGTTGTGCTCACGGGCGCCGGGGTCTCCACCGACTCGGGGATCCCCGACTACCGCGGCCCCGGGTCCCCGAACCGGACGCCGATGACCTTCCAGGAGTTCGTCTCCGGACCCGCCTCCCAGCAGCGGTACTGGGCGCGCAGCCACCTCGGCTGGGGCCGGATGCGGCACGCCGCCCCGAACGCCGGCCACCACGCGCTCGCCCGGCTCGACCCCGAGCTGCTGATCACCCAGAACGTCGACGGCCTCCACGAGGCGGCCGGCTCCCGGCGGGTGGTGGCGCTGCACGGCCGGATCGCCGACGTGGTCTGCCTCGACTGCCGCACCACCTCGCCGCGCGGGACGCTGCAGCGGCGGCTCGCCGAGCTGAACCCCGGCTTCGCGGAGCGGCACGCCGACGCCGCGGTGCGGCCCGACGGCGACGTCGAGCTCGACGCCACGGCCGGCTTCCGGGTCCCGGGGTGCGAGGCGTGCGGCGGCACCCTCAAGCCCGACGTGGTCTTCTTCGGCGAGAACGTCCCCGCGCCGCGGGTGGAGCGCTGCTACGCCGCCGTCGACGCGCTGGCCGACACCGACGGCGCGCTGCTCGTGGCGGGCTCGTCGCTGACGGTGATGAGCGGGCTGCGGTTCGTGCGCCGTGCCGCCAAGCTCGGCGTCCCGGTCGTGATCGTCAACCGCGGGACGACCCGCGGTGACGAGCTGGCGGCGTACAAGGTGGACGACGGCTGCAGCGGCTTCCTGGAGCGGCTGGCCGCGACCGCCTGAGCTGCGCGGCTGGCCGGGACCACTGCTTCACCAAGGTCCCGTGGTGAAGCAGCACCTCCCCAGGCGTATGCACCCCGGGAAGTGCGGGCACACCACGGGACCTTGGTGAAGCGGAGGCGACCCGGGCTCAGAGCTTGCGCACGAAGATGTGGTCGGCCGCCTCGGGCACGATCTCGGCGGTCTCGCCGCCGGACCCGACCAGCACGCCCTCCTCGGTCGCCGCGACCGTGACCGTCTTGTCCGGCAGCGCGCCGACCCGCCGCAGGGCGCTCATCAGGACCTCGTCCTTCTGCATCTCCTCGGAGATCCGCCGGATGTGGACCCGCGACTCCTCGTCGCCGGCGGCCTTCGAGAGCGGCTCGACGCCCTCCATGAAGTCCTCGCCGAGCGCAGACTCGCCGAGCTCGTCGAGGCCGGGGATCGGGTTGCCGTACGGCGACTCGGTCGGGTGGCCGAGCAGCTCGATGAGGCGCCGCTCGACCTGCTCGGACATCACGTGCTCCCAGCGGCACGCCTCGGCGTGCACCAGCTCCCAGTCGAGGCCGATGACGTCGGTGAGCAGCCGCTCGGCGAGCCGGTGCTTGCGCATCACGCGGGTGGCCAGCCGGTGGCCCTCCTCGGTCAGCTCGAGGTGGCGGTCGCCCTCGACGGTGAGCAGCCCGTCGCGCTCCATCCGGGCCACGGTCTGCGAGACCGTCGGGCCGCTCTGGTGCAGCCGCTCCGCGATCCGGGCGCGCAGCGGCACGATGCCCTCCTCGATCAGCTCGTAGATCGTGCGGAGGTACATCTCGGTGGTGTCGATCAGGTCGCTCACACCCTCATTCTTCCCCATGACCGGTGCCCGACTGTGGCACCCGGTGGCACAGTGGTCGGGGTGACAGCCGTGATGTGGTTCCGCCGCGACCTGCGGCTCGCCGACAACCCGGCCCTGGTCGAGGCCGCCGCCGACGGCGAGGTGCTGCCGCTGTTCGTCCTCGACCCCCATCTGTGGGGTCCCGCCGGGCCGGTGCGCCGGGCCTACCTCGGCGCCTCACTGCGTTCCCTGGACGCCTCGCTGCGGCAGCGGCAGGCCGGGCTGAGCGTGGTCCGCGGCGACCCGGTCCGCCGCGTGGTCCTCGCGGCCAGGGAGGTCGGCGCGACCCGGGTGCACGTCGCCGCCGACTACGGCCCCTACGGCCACCGCCGCGACCAGGCGGTCGAGGAGGCGCTCGCCGAGCACGACATCGAGCTGGTCCGCACCGGCTCGCCGTACGCCGTCGCGCCCGGGCGGGTGACCAACGGCTCGGGCGACCCGTACAAGGTCTACACGCCCTTCTACAAGTCGTGGGTCGACCACGGCTGGCGGCAGCCGATCGACGCACCGACCGGCTCGTCGTGGGTCCAGCTGGAGAAGGACACCGCCGACCTGCCGGACCCGACGCCGCCCGACGGCGTCGAGATGCCGGAGGCCGGCGAGGCCGCGGCGCTGAGGCGGTGGCACGAGTTCCTCGACGGGACGATCGAGGACTACGACGACGACCGCGACAAGCCCGGCGTCGACGGCACCTCCCGGATGTCGATGCACCTGAAGTGGGGCGAGATCCACCCGCGCACGATCCTGGCCGACCTGGCCGGCCGCCGCGGGAAGGGCGCCACCACCTACCGCAAGGAGATCGCGTGGCGGGAGTTCTACGCCGACGTGCTCTTCCAGCGCCCGGAGACCGCCCGCGAGTACCTCAAGCCCGAGTTCGCGAAGATGCAGTACGACGACCCGGGCGACCACCTCGACGACTGGCGCCGCGGCCGCACCGGCTTCCCGATCGTCGACGCCGGGATGCGGCAGCTGCGGGCGACCGGCTGGATGCACAACCGGGTCCGGATGATCGTGGCGAGCTTCCTGGTCAAGGACCTCCACGTCGAGTGGCAGCACGGCGCCCGCCACTTCCTGCACTGGCTCGTCGACGGCGACCTGGCCTCCAACAACCACGGCTGGCAGTGGGTGGCCGGCAGCGGCACCGACGCCTCGCCGTTCTTCCGGGTCTTCAACCCGACCACCCAGGGCCGCAAGTTCGACCCCGACGGCGCCTACATCCGGCGCTGGGTCGAGGAGCTCGCCGACCCCGAGGCCATCGACGACCCGCACGAGCCGGACGAGGAGACCCGCAAGCGGGTCGGCTACCCGCTGCCGCTCGTCGACCACAAGGAGGAGCGTCAGGAGGCGCTCGACAGGTGGGAGAGGATCAAGGGGTGACCGCCACCCCTCGCGAGCTGATCGTCCCGCGCCGCTTCTGTGGTCCGCCGTCCTCGGGCAACGGCGGCTGGACCTCCGGCGCGCTCGCCGCGCTGCTCGGCCACGACCTGCCCGCCAACCGCGCCGACCGCTGGCCGACGATCCGGGTCGCGCTGCGGCAGCCGCCGCCGCTGGACACCCCGATGCTGGTGACCCGGAAGGACGAGCGCACCGAGGCCGGCTTCGGCGGGTCGCTGGTCGCGCACGCCACCCTCGACGACACCGACCTCACCCCGGTCGACGCCGTACCGGCCGAGGACGCCCGCGCCGCGATGGCGGCGTACCCCGGCCTGACGTCGCACCCGTTCCCGACCTGCTTCGCCTGCGGCCCCGACCGCGAGGAGGGCGACGGCTTGCGGATCTTCGCCGGTGCGGTCGAGCCGCTCGACGGCGCCACCCGGATCGCCGCCACCTGGACGCCCCACCCGAGCACCGCCGAGGACTGGCACGCCTACGTCGACCGCGACGGCGACGCGCACGCCTCGCTCGCCGTCACCTGGGCCGCGCTGGACTGCATCGGCGGCTGGGCCGGCGACCTCACCGAGCGGATGATGGTGCTCGCCGGGATGACCACCCGGGTTGACGCGCTCCCGGTCGTCGGCGACGAGCACGTCGTCGTCGGCCACCACCGCGGCACCGACGGCCGCAAGACCTTCACCGCCAGCACCCTCTACGACCCCGACGGCCGGGTCGTGGCGCTCGCCGAGCACGTCTGGGTCGCCGTCGACCCCGCCACCTTCGACCCCAACCGTTGAGTCGGCACTTCCTACGGCCGAGTCCGCACTTTCCACGGTCGAGTCCGGACCTCCGACCGTCGAGCCCGACCCAAACCCTGGACTCGACCGTCGAAACTCTGGACTCGACGTCCCGAAGTCTGGACTCGGCGGTCGCAAGTCCCGACTCGACCGGGGGTCCGGGGTGACGCGCGCAACGCTCCGGATCGACTGATCTCGGTTGACGTCGCGAGGCGCGTGCATGGGATGATTTCCGCATGACTTTGAACGATCCAACTGCGCCTTGGTGGCGGCACGCCGTCTGCTACCAGGTCTACGTCCGCAGCTTCGCCGACAGCGACGGTGACGGCATCGGGGACCTGCCCGGCATCACCTCGCGACTGCCGTACCTGCGTGACCTCGGGGTGGACGCGCTCTGGATCACGCCGTTCTACACCTCGCCGCAGAACGACCACGGCTACGACGTCGCCGACTACTGCGACATCGACCCGCTGTTCGGCTCCCTCGACGACGCCGACCACCTCGTCCGCCGGGCCCACGACCTCGGCCTGCGGGTCATCGTCGACCTGGTGCCCAACCACACCTCGTCCGAGCACGAGTGGTTCCAGGCCGCCCTCGCCGCCGGCCCCGGGAGCCCGGAGCGCGAGCGCTACCACTTCGTCCCGGTCGACCCGGAGAACCCCGACACCCCGCCCAACAACTGGAAGTCCGTCTTCGGCGGCCCCGCCTGGACCAAGGCGGAGGCTCCGGAGGGCGCCGACTTCCCGGCGGAGTGGTACCTCCACATCTTCGACTCCACCCAGCCCGACCTGAACTGGCGGAACCCCGCGATCGGCGACATGTTCGAGGGCGTGCTGCGGTTCTGGCTCGACCGCGGCGTCGACGGCTTCCGCATCGACGTGGCGCACGGCCTCTTCAAGGCCGCGGGCCTGCCCGACGAGGTCCTCCCCGAGGAGACCGACGGCGAGACCGTCCACGTGGGCGAGGGCAGCATGGTCGAGCGCGGCCCCGGCGACGAGCCGATGTGGGACCAGCCCGAGGTGCACGACGTCTACCGCCGCTGGCGCAAGATCCTCGAGGAGTACGACGGCGACCGGATGGCCGTCGCCGAGGCGTGGACCAAGACCACCGAGTCGATGGCCCGCTACGTGCGCCCCGACGAGCTGCACCAGGCGTTCAACTTCTCCTGGCTGCTCGCCGAGTGGTCGGCCGAGTCGTTCGCCGAGGTCGTCACCGGCACCCTGGACGCCGTCGACCCGGTCGGCGCCTCCCCCACCTGGGTGCTCAGCAACCACGACGTGGTGCGCCACCCGAGCCGGTACGGCGCCGAGCGCGGCCACGCCCGCGCCCGAGCGGCCACGCTGGCGATGCTGGCGCTGCCCGGCTCGGCGTACGTCTACCAGGGCGAGGAGCTCGGCCTGGAGCAGGTCGAGGTCGAGCCGGAGTTCCGGCAGGACCCGTCCTGGTTCCGCACCGGCGAGCCCGGCCGCGACGGCTGCCGGGTGCCGATCCCGTGGGGCGGCGACGAGCCGCCGTTCGAGTTCGGCCCGGGCGAGGGCCAGCCGTGGATCCCGCAGCCCGCGGAGTGGAAGGCGCTGACGGTGGAGGCCCAGGAGGCCGATCCGGAGTCGACGCTGGCGTTCTACCGCCGGGCGCTGGCCACCCGCCGCGAGGCGGCGCTGCCCGAGGGCGACCGGGTCCAGGTGGCCCAGCCGTCGCCGCTCGGGGCCGACGTGCTCGACCTGCGGCGCGGCAACCTGCGGGTGCTGCTCAACTGCGGCGACACCGCGGTCGACCTCCCCGAGGGCGAGGTCGTCATCGCCAGCGGCACCCTGCCGGGCGGCAAGCTCCCGGCCGACACCGCGGTCTGGCTGCGCTGACCCAGGCGACCAAGCCAGTCCAGCCACCGCACCCGCGCGCAGCGGCGTGCCCCACCCAGACGCCCCGGTCGCCCTCGGCGGCCGGGGCGTCGGCGTGTCCGGGGTCGGGCGGGACTGCTGGAGCGGTCAGTCCTGCGGGTCGGCGAGGCTCTCGTTGTAGCGGGCGAACGCCGTGGTGAAGCCCTCGAGCTCGTCGTCGGACCACTCCCACAGTCGCTCGGCCACGACCCGGCGCCGGGCACCGGCCACCTCCGCCGCCCGCTCCCGGGCCCCCTCGCTGAGGGAGAGCAGCGCCGCCCGCCGGTCGCCGGGGTCGGCGCGCCGCTCGAGCAGGCCGAGGTCGACGAGCTGCTGCACCTGCCGCGAGATGGTGCCCTTGTCGAGCCCGAACGCCTCCGCCACCTGCGAGGAGCGGACCGGGCCGTACTCGGCGACGTACGTCAGCACGAGGTACGACGCCCGCTGCAGGTCCGGGTGCATCTGCCGGGCGCGCTCGAGCATCACCCGCCGGACGCGGCGGATCATCACGCCGACCTCGTGCTCGAGCGCGAGGATCGTGCGGTCTCGGGACATGGGCATCACCCTGTTCGCGGCGGGTTGCGTTCCCCCGGCCCCTGCAGCGTATCGGCCCGGGGCAGCCCACCGGCCCGTCCTGCGTACGTATCCCCCGTTCGCGGCTTAGGGTGGGACCTCCGGGCCACGGGGGAACTGCAAGGAGGAAGCATGGGAACACCGATCAAGGTGTACCTGCTCGACGACCACGAGATCGTCCGTCGTGGTCTGCGGGGCCTCCTCGACGACGAGCCCGACATCGAGGTGGTCGGCGAGTCCGGCAGCGCCGTCGCGGCCGTCCCCGAGATCCTCGAGCTCAAGCCGGACGTCGCGATCCTCGACGGCCGGCTGCCCGACGGCTCGGGCATCGAGGTCTGCCGCGAGATCCGCGCGGCCGACCCCGGGATCAAGGGCCTGATCCTCACCAGCTACGACGACGACGAGGCGATGTTCACCGCGATCCTCGCGGGCGCCGCCGGCTACGTCCTCAAGCAGATCGAGGCCACCTCGCTGCTCAGCGGCATCCGCGCGGTCCACCAGGGCCACTCCCTCATCGACCCCGCGGTCGCGATCCGCGTCATCGAGCGGATGCGCACCGGCGCCCCCGGCCCGAGCGAGCTCGCCGCGCTGACCCCGCAGGAGTCGAAGATCCTCTCCCTCATCGCCGAGGGCATGACCAACCGCCAGATCGGCGAGCAGCTCTTCCTCGCCGAGAAGACGGTCAAGAACCACGTCACCAGCGTCCTGGCCAAGCTCGGCGTGCAGCGCCGCACCCAGGCCGCCGTCATCGCCTCCCGCCTCAAGCACCAGCAGTAGCCAGCGGCCGGTGATCGCCGGGGGTGACCCCACGGGGGTCGAGCCCGTCGAGACCCCGGCACACGCAGGGCAGCAACCGACGGAGGTCGAGCTCGTCGAGACCTGGTGACCCCGTCGGTCGAGCGGCGAGCCAAAGCGAGCGTGTCGAGACCCGTCGCGCCGCAGCAGGGCCCCAACTACGCGGCGTGCCCACGGAGGTCTCGACGGGCTCGACCGACGTGTGGTCGCCGCCCTGCCTTCCCGTCTGAGGTCTCGACGAGCTCGACCCACGCGTGTCGCCGCCCTGTCTTCCCTCCAGGGTCTCGAGGCTCAGCCGGCTCGTCATCGCCTCCCGCCTCAAGCACCAGCAGTAGCCGCACTCCGTCCAGCCGCGGGCAGGCTGGGCAGCGCGGCGCGCAGCGCGACCGCGGTGCGCAGGGCCAGCGCTGCCAGGGTCAGGGTCGGGTTGGCGGTGCCTGCCGTGGGGAAGACGCTGCTGCCGACGATCCACATGTTGGGGACGTCGTGGCTGCGGCCGAACCCGTCGGTCACCGAGTCCGCCGCGCTGGTGCCCATGATCGTGGTGCCCATGATGTGGCCGGCGCCGAAGGCGAACGGAACATGCGTGCGCTCCCGGGCGCGCATCGCCGTGAACAGCCGCTCGTGCAGTTCTTGGGCTTCGTCGAGACCGGCCCGCGTGTAGGCATCGATGGAGAACGTGATCCGCGGCCGGGGGATGCCGATGTCGTCGACGAGGTCGAACGCCGGCGTGACCGTGTTGGCCCGGTCGGGGAGCTGCTCGGTGAGCGAGGCGAACCGGATCTCGTGGGCCACGTGGTCCCTCCACCGCGCGGCCAGGGCCGCGCCGCCCTCGCGGAGCGCCGGGAACGGGCCCTGCGTGAACTCGAAGGTCGGGTCGCCGATGGGGAAGCGCCAGCCGTCGTTGCCGACCTCCACGCGGAACGCCGAGCGCTGACCGCGGGTCGCGGCCTGCCGGGGCGACTCGATGCCGGCGGTGGACAGCGGGCCGCGCTGGGGGTAGACGGGCTCCTCCGGGGCCGACAGTGCGTAGGACAGGGCGATCGGGTGGTCCATCAGGTTCTGGCCGACCTGCCCGGACCGGTTGGCGATCCCGCGGCCCCCGTCGGACATCAGCAGGATCTTGGGGGTCTCGATCGCGTTGGCGGCCATCACGACGGCACGGCCCAGCACCTCGTCGTCCGTCCCGTCCGGACGGCGGAACCGCACCCCGCGGGCCGTCCCGTCGGCGCGGACCAGCACCTCGTGGACCACCGCGTCCGCGATGATCCGGGCGCCGTGCTCGGCGGCCCGGTCGAGGTGGATGACGGCGTCGTACTTCGCCCCGATCGGGCAGATCGGGATGCAGTTGCTGTTGCCGACGCAGCGGTGGCGGTCGTTGTACGTCTCGGTGTTGCGGGCCTGCGGGGTCGAGAGCACACGCAGCCCGATCCGTCGGGCGGCCCGGTCGACCACCGTGTCCAGGAACGACAGCGGGATCGGCGGCATCGGGAAGCCCGCGCTCCGCGGCGATCCCTGGTCCTCGGTGCCGTCCCCGGCCACTCCCAGCTCGCGCTCGGCCTCGACGTAGAACGGCTCGAGGTCGTCGTACGACAACGGCCAGTCCCGACCGACCCCGAAGCGCGTGAGCATCTCGAGGTCGCTCGGCAGCAGCCTCGGGGTGCTGCCCAGCCAGTGCCAGGTGGTGCCCCCGACGACCCGCTCGTAGGTGGAGCCGAACGGCTCCGGACCCTCCTGGACGAAGTAGCCGGTGCCTGGCACGCCGATGTCGAGCACCGTGGGTCGGGGGGCGTGCGGCGTGGACGGGTACGGCGACTCCGGCACCTTCGCGGGAGCCTGCCGGAAGATCTCGACCGCCCGGTCCCGGTCCACCGGCGGCCCGGCCTCCAGGACCACGACCCCGACCCCGTGCCTGGCCAGGCGGTCGGCGACCAGGGCCCCGGCCACGCCGGAGCCGACGATGACGACGTCGGTGGTGGCCACGACGCTCATGGCGCCTCGTCCCACTTCGGGAAGCCGAGCTTGGTGCTCGCCGGCTCGGCGAACGGGAGCGTCTGCCAGGCGAGTGCCTCGAGGTAGTCGGCGGTGCGACCGTCGACGAGCCCCGAGTACCAGAGCACCAGGACCTGCTGCGCCGTCCGGGCCGCCGCGTCGGTGCGCAGCGCCCCGGCCCGGAGCACCTCGTCGAACGTGCTGGGCTCCCTCGCTCTCCGGACCGTGTCCTGCACCAGGCCACGGAGCGGCGCCCGGAACGCCGGGTCGGCCTTCAGGGAGGCGAGGTACCGGGCCCCGGGGCCCTCGTCGAGGCTGAACTCGTTGTCGGTGAGGATGCGGGAGAGCTCCATGAACTCGTCCAGGGTGACCGGTCCCGGGCGGGCGCGGGCGCCTGCCGGTTCGATCAGCAGGCCGCCGGCGGTGACTGTCGCGAGCCCGGCCAGCAGGCCACGGCGGGTGAGCTCCGAGATGCGGTCGTCCGGCGGTCGCGCGCCGGCTCGTGAGGGTTCCATGCGGTCCCCGGCTCTTCTGGTGTGGCCCCCCCGGGTCACGACCGAGGGCCCCGCGGGACCGGCGTCGTGGACGCTCGACCCGAAGGACCTTGCGGCCTTGACGGACCACGGAGACGCCGGCGCACCCGAGCCCACGCGCGTTGCCCCGGATCCGCGTTCGTGCTGCCCACCAACTTCGCACCGGCCGCTGGCAGGGTCAAGGGACGGCGGCCAAACCGTGCGAACGGGGTCTCGACGAGCTCGACCGACGTGTGGGCGCCGCCCTGCCTCCCCTCCCGGGAGTCTCGACCAAGCACCGACGATCGAGGTGCGAGGCCGGCCACGGCCGAGCCTCGAGATCCCCGCACCGACGCGGGGCGGCGACTCAACGGCGTACCCACAGAGGTCTCGACGGGCTCGACCGACGTGTGGTCGCCGCCCTGCCTACGCTCGGTCTCGACGGGCTCGACCTACATGTGGTCGCCGCCCTGCCTGATGTCCCGGACAGGGCTACTGCGGGCGGCGCTTGAGCGCCTCGCTGAGCGAGGCGACGGTGTCCTCGCTGGGCGAGGCGGCACTCTTGTTGGTCTCCTCGAGCTGGGCGAGCAGCTCGGCGCGGTGGACCGCGACCGAGCGGGGCGCGGAGATGCCGACGCGGACGACGTCGCCGCGGACCTCGAGGATCGAGATGGTGACGTCGTCGCCGATGACGACGCTCTCACCCGCGCGGCGGCTCAGGACCAGCATGGCGTCACGGTACCCGGCGTGGTCGCGCGCGGGGCGCAGGCGTCCCGGCCGGCGGCCCGGCGTACGTCGACAGCGAGCCTCACGCTACCTGCGCCACGAGCGGCGTGGCGACCGACAGCTTCGGGTCGTCGAGAATGACCTGCAGCGCGCGGCGGGTGGCGGTGTTGACCAGCACCGGGGCGGCCAGGTTGGCGGTGGTGTCGGCCAGCGACTGCCCGGCGGTGAGCACGCAGAGCACCAGCACGTCGTCGGGCGAGTCGATGCCGAGGTGGGTCACGGCCTCGTCGTCGACCTCGACGGCGTAGTCGGGGAAGAACTGCACCGGCGGCACCACCAGGAACCGCAGGTCGGGCTCCTCGAGCGAGGTGAGGCTGCACAGCACACCGTCGTCGTCGAGCTGGACCAGCGCGAACTTCGAGTGGTCCGGGAAGCCGGGCATGGGCTGCACCAGCTCGATCACCGGGATCTCGGGCATGTCTCTCCTGCGGGCGTGACGGACCGGGCGATCATCTCAGAAAGTCCACGAGGCTCGGCTGCAGCACGCGCGAGGTCGCGGCGAGAGCCGCCTGGTAGGCGACCTCCTGCATCTGCAGCTCCACGATGGCCTTGGGCAGGTCGGTGTTCTCGACCTCCGACAGCGAGCTGGTGAGGTCGAGCTCGGCGTCCTTGGCTCGCTGCACGGCCTGCTCGATCCGGGCGGCGCGGGTGCCGACGTCGGCGAGCGCGCCGGTGACCCGGTCCATGTCGGCGTTGAGGGCGCCGACGTGGGCCTGGACGTTGCCGATGTTTCCGGCGCGCAGGTCCGCGGCGAGCTGCTCGAGGTGGTCGAAGACGTTGCCGCCGTCGGGACCGAAGGCCTTCGGCCCGGCGACCTGCACGTCGACGACGATGCCGTCGGCCACGGTCCGGTTCACCGAACCGGGCGTGCCAACCCAGTCCGCGGTCCCGGAGTCGTACGCCACGCTGCGGTTGGTGACGCCCCCGAAGACCGGCCGGCCGAGGTACGTCGTGTTTCCGGCGGCCAGCATCCGCTCGCGGATCTGCTCCACCTCGGTGGCAAGGGCCTCGCGAGCCTGAGGACCCAGCGCACCATTGACGCCCTGGACCGCGAGATCGCGGGCACGACGCAACTCGTCGTTCGCCCCCCGGAGGGTGGCGTCGAGGGTGTTGAGCCAGCCGAGGCCGTCCTCGGCGTTGCGGGCGTACTGCTGCTGGTCGGCGAGCGCCGAGCGCAGCCGCATCGCGGCGGTGGTGCCGGTGGGCGAGTCCGAGGGCCGGTTGAGCTCGCGGCCGGTGGAGATCCGCTCCTGGATCCCGGCGAGCCGGCCCAGGCTCGTCTGGAGGCTGCTGAGCGAGCGCTCGGTCATCATCGACTGGGTCACACGTGAGATGGCCATCAGCGCACCAGCCCGGTCCGGTTGATGAGGGTGTCGAGGACGGAGTCGAGGGTGGTCATGAGGCGGGCCGCAGCCTCGTAGGCGCGCTGCGCCTGCACCATGGTCACCATCTCCTCGTCGAGGCTGACGCCGGAAAGCTGCTCGCGGGCGCCGTCGACCTGGTTGGTCAGGGTCTGCTGGTTGAGGGCGAGCCGCTTCACCGAGGCGACCTCGGTGCCGAAGCCGTTCACCAGCCGCTGGTAGACGCCCTCCGCGCCGCCGAGGGCGCCGGCGAGCTTGCTGGCGTTGCTGCCGTCGAGGTCGCCCCCAGTGGCGCCGACGCCCGACGCTGCCACCGACCGCGGGTTGGTGAGGGCGACGGTCAGCGGGCCGTTCGGCGCTGCCGGGTCATAGGTGAACAGGGCGGACCCCGTGTTGCCGTCCTGGTCGTAGCCCGTGCCGTGCACGGCGTTCACGTCGTCGGCCAGCTTCTTGGCCACCTCGTTGAGGGCTGTTGCGTAACCCGGCAGCGTCAAGTTGAGCAGCTCGGTGATCGCACCGGCCTCGCCGCTGGGGGTCGCCGCAGCGGCGGCCCCACCCGGCGGGGTCACCGAGAACGTGACCGGGTTGCCGTCGGCGGTGCCGTCGGCGCGTACGCCGGTCGCGATCGCGAACTGGCTGACCTGCTTGCCGGAGACCAGCGGCGTCACCGTGCCGGAGGCGTCCTGGAACGAGACGTCCATGCCGCCCTGGGCGTTGACCTGGCCCCTCGCCCCGGTCAGCTCGGAGAGCCGCATGGCCAGCGCGTCGCGCTGGTCGAGCAGTACACCGGCGTCCGTGCCATTCATCTTGGCGATCGCGATGCTCTCGTTGACCTGGCCGAGGTCGGCGGCCAGCGTCCGGACCTCCGACTCGACGGACAGCAGCGCGTAGCGCTGCGACTCGGCCTCGGCGGAGACGTTGCGGGACTGCGCGGCGAAGCTCTCGGCGAGGGTGTTGGCGCGGGCCAGCACCTGGCTGCGTGCGGCCTCGGAGCCGGGGTTGTTGGCCAGGTCGTGCCAGGCGCTGCGGAACTCCGCGAGCGAGGCGGAGACCCCGTTCTCACCCGGTTCGCCGATGCCGGACTCGAACCGCGCCAGCACGGCGTACCGGGTGTCGAGGAAGGACTGGTTGGCGTGCTCGCGGCGGGCGCGGGCGTCGAGCAGCGGGTCGGTCATCCGCTGCAGCTCGCCGACGCGGACGCCGAGGCCCGACTCGTCGTACCGGCTGTACCTCGCCGGCTGCGCCGGGGCGCCGACCGCCTCGCCCATCACGCGCCGCCGGGCGTAGCCGTCGGTGGAGGCGTTGGCGATGTTGCCGCCGGAGACGTCCATGACGACCTGGTGGTAGCGCAGCGCGCTCAGCGCGCTGTTGAAGGAGCCGAACGTCGCGCCCATGTCAGAGGCTCTGGTCGATCAGCCGGTGGCGGGCGGGCTCGGCGGTGGCGGTGCCGTCGGCGGAGTAGCCGTCGGTGGTGTCGCCCAGCGCCAGCAGCGTCTCCCGCGCGGAGCGGTAGCCGGCGGAGATCAGGTCCCGGTTGGAGTCGGCGAGCGCGGCGATGTCGGCGGTGACCTTGACGAAGGCCTCCCGGTGCTCCGTGAAGATCGCCGACCACGGCTCGGGCGCCGCCTCAGCGAGCGCGCCCAGACTGGGGTTGGAGGACATGCCGATCGACGCGGCGGCCTCGTCGGCGGCGACGGCGCGCAGCACCTCGGTCTCGCGGATCGTCCCCAGCACGGCGTCGACGTCCCGCGCGGCCTCCATCAGCCAGCGTGAACGACCGCTGGCGAGGACCAGCTGCTCGACCTCCAGCTTGTAGTGGAGGGTCTCCAGCAGCTCGCGCTCGCGCCACAGCACGAGCGACAGCCTCTCCATGACGTCCATCGGTCCGGTCCCTTCTCCCCCGCGGTCGGGTTCGCCCTTCCCATCGGGCAGGCAGGAGGGGATCTGAGCCGTTCGGGGGCCTGCCATCGACTACTTCCCCGATTCGGGGTAGATCCGGGCCGGACCATGCCCGGAGAGTGGTTCGGCTCACACGTCGCTGGCCCGGGCGGGCCATGGTCCCGGGACCCATAGGTCCCGATGTGGGCCTCCAAGGGTCTGGAACCCCTCAGGAACGCTTCCGGTGGGCCGTCGTCCCGCCCAGAGTCCTCGTCGTGCCTCTCGGAACCTCTCCCCACGCTGCCTCGGCCGCCGACACCGACGACCTGGTGACCAGCCACATCCCACTGGTCGGCCACGTCGTCCGCGAGACGATGTCGCGCGTCCCGGCCCACGTCAGCCGCGACGACCTGACCTCCGCGGGCCTCACCGCGCTGGTGCAGGCCGCGCAGGGCTTCGACGAGTCCCGCGGGGTGCCGTTCGCCCGGTACGCCGCCACCCGGGTCCGCGGCGCCGTCCTCGACGAGCTGCGCGCCGTTGACTGGGCCTCCCGCTCGGTGCGCCGCCGTGCCCGCGACCTGGACGAGACCCGCAGCCGGCTCACCTACTCCCTCGGTCGGGCGCCGACCGACGCCGAGGTGGCCAGCGCGCTGGGCCTCACCCCGGAGGAGGTCGTGGCCAACGCCGACGACATCGCCCGGGCGCAGATCCTCTCGCTCAACGGCACGGACGAGCACACCTCGTACGCCGAGTCACTGGTGTCGAAGGCCCCCTCGCCCGAGGCGGTCCTCGAGCACCAGGAGCAGCTGACCTACCTCTCCGAGGCGGTCGCCGAGCTGCCCGAGCGCCTGCGCATCGTGGTGGAGGGCTACTTCCTCGCCGAGCGGCCGATGGCCGAGATCGCCGAGGAGCTCGGCGTCACCGAGTCGCGGATCTCGCAGATGCGGGCCGAGGCGATGGTGCTGCTGCGCGACGCCCTCAACTCCCAGCTTGACCCCGACCTCGTGAAGCCGGCCGAGCGGCCCGACGGCGTCGCGGCTCGGCGCCGCGAGGCCTACTTCGCCGCCGTCGCCACCCGGCACGCCGCCGGCAGCCGGATCGACCCGGGGGCCTTCGACGTCCCGCGCATCGGGGTCAGCGCCTGACCCCTGCTCCTCCCGAGGTGTTCTCCGGACGAGTTTCCGCAGAACTCCTCAAGCGACCCCCGCACCCGCCGATCACCACCGCGACGGAGTCCACGGACGGACTCCAGCACGTGATCCAGAATCCAGGAAGGAACCATCATGGGTCTTCGCATCAACCAGAACATCGACGCCTTCAACTCGTACCGCAACCTGTCGGTCACGCAGGGCCAGATGAGCAAGTCGCTGGAGAAGCTCTCCTCGGGCTTCCGCATCAACCGGGCCGCCGACGACGCCGCCGGCCTGGCCATCTCCGAGGGCCTGCGCTCGCAGGTCGGCGGCCTCAAGATGGGCGTCCGCAACGCCCAGGACGGCATCTCGGTCGCCCAGACCGCGGAAGGCGCCCTCACCGAGGTCCACTCCATGCTGCAGCGGATGAACGACCTCACCGTGCAGTACGCCAACGGCACGCAGAACACCGACTCGCAGGCTGCCATCAAGGCGGAGTTCGACGAGCTCAAGACCGAGATCGGCCGGATCCAGGACAACACCAAGTTCAACGGAAACGCGCTCTTCGATGGGGCAGCAAAGACCTTCCAGGTCGGCTACGCCAGCACCGACACCATCGACATCTCTGCCACCGCGTCGGCCGACTTCAAGACGAGCGTCGCTGCGCTGGACATTGCAACGTCCACCTCGGACACGGTCCAGGCGGAGATCACCAAGGTCTCCACGCAGCGCGCCGAGCTCGGTGCCATCCAGAACCGCTTCGAGCACACCATCAACAACGTGAACGTGGCGATCGAGAACCTCTCGGCCTCCGAGAGCCGGATCCGCGACACCGACATGGCGGCGGAGATGATGAACTTCACGCGTTCCCAGATCCTCAGCCAGGCCGGCACCGCGATGCTCGCGCAGGCCAACCAGGCCCCGCAGGGCGTGCTGTCCCTGCTCCGCTGATCGGTCACCTGATCACGAGCAGGACCTGAGCTCCGGGCGGTGCGGGGGCCCCGATCCCCGCACCGCCCGGATCCACCCCACCGGACGGAGGAGAGACCATGAGCGGATCCGCCAGCATCAGCGGGCTCGCGAGCGGGCTCGACACCGCCGGCATCATCAGCCAGCTCATGCAGCTGGAGGCCATCCCGCAGAACCGGCTCAAGCAGCGCGTCACCGCGCAGGAGTCCGAGGTCAAGCTGCTCCAGGCCCTCAACACCAAGCTCGCCGCGCTGGCCACCCGCGCCGCCGAGCTCACCAAGACGACCGCCTGGACCCCCGTCACCGCCACCAGCTCCGACGAGGGCGTCACCGTGACCGCCGCCGCCGGCGCAGCCACGGGCACCCTCTCCTTCACCGTCGACCAGACGGCGCTGGCCCACAGGCTCACCTTCGCCTCGCCCGCCGCGATGACCGACGTCGTCGTCCCTCCGGACGCCGACGGCAAGCGCACGGTCACGCTGACCGTCGCCGGCGAGGCCACCACGATCGACACCGGCGACGGCACCCTCGCCTCGCTCGTCAGCACGCTCAACGCCGGCGGCACCGGCGTCTCGGCCACGGCCCTCAAGCTGGACGACGGCACCCACCGGCTCAGCGTCCAGTCCAGCACGACCGGTGCGGCCAACACGGTCACCCTGACCGCCGCCGACGGCAGCGACCTCCTGGGCGGCACCACGGTCGTCAACGGCCGAGACGCCGCCATCACGGTAGGCCGCGACCAGATCCACTCGGCCACCAACTCCTTCGCCGACCTCGTCGCCGGCGTCACCGTCACCGTCTCGACCGCCGCCGTCGGCAAGACGGTCGACGTCACGACGGCCCGGGACACCGCGGCAGCCGGCAAGGCGGTCAAGGAGCTCGTCGACCAGGTCAACGCCGCCATCGCCGACATCGACGCGCACACGAAGTACGACGCGGCCACCAAGAAGGCCGGTGCGCTGGCCGGCGAGTCCGCGGTCCGTGACCTCCGCACCGCTCTGCTCGACGCCGTCTACCCGACCGACGGCTCCTCCCTGGCAGGGATCGGCATCCAGACCGACCGCTACGGCAAGCTCGTGCTCGACGAGGCGGCCTTCGACAAGGCCTACGCCGCCGACCCGACCGTCGTCACCGGTCAGCTGACCGCGTTCGCCGGTCGCGTCGAGAGCGAGGCGAAGGGTGCGAGCGACAAGGTCGACGGCACCCTCACCACTGCGATCAACGGTCGCAACGACGGCATCCGCCGCCTCAACGACAGCATCGAGGCCTGGGACGACCGCCTCGCACTGCGCCGCACCACCCTGACTCGTCAGTTCACCGCCCTGGAGACGGCGCTGAGCCAGATGAACAGCCAGTCCGCGTGGCTGGCCGGGCAGATCAAGTCGCTGCCGCAGATGAACACGGGAAGCTAAGGAAGGCACCCACATGATCCCCAGTGCACGCACCGCATACATGGATGCATCGGTGCAGACCGCCAGCCCGGCCAAGCTGCTCGTGATGCTCTACGAGCGCCTGGTGCTCGACGTCCAACGCGCCCTCGAGGCGCAGCAGGCCGGCGACCACCTCGTGGCCCACGCCCAGCTCGTCCACGCGCAGGACATCGTGATCGAGCTGCGCAGCACGCTGAAGACCGACGCCTGGGACGGCGGCCCCGCGCTCGCCTCCCTCTACGACTACCTGCTGTCCCGCCTCGTCAGCGCCAACGTGAAGCGCGACGCCGAGCTCACCCGGCACTGCCTCGAGCTGGTGACCGGCCTCGCCGAGACGTGGCGCGAGGCAGCCCTGCAGACGCTCGCGGTCGGGGCGTGACTGCCATGACCGCCCCCACTCCCTCAGCCCCGGTCGACCCGGACTTCGTCGCCGCCCGCGCCGCGTCGGCCGCCAACTACGACGCCTGGGTGGAGATCCTCGACCGCCTCGAGCGCGACGTGGTCGCCCACGAGAGGTTGCTGCACACGGGCAACGTCTTCGCGCCGTTCGAGCCGGAGCCCTGGATCCCGCCCGCCGTCAACGGGGCGCTTCCCGACTCGCTGCTCCCCCGCGCCCAGGCCATCCACCAGCGCCAGACCAAGGTGAAGACCGAGCTGGCCAAGGCGATGGCGGCGGTCCGCGCCAAGCACCGGATGGCCGACCGCGCCGGCCGCAGCGGCGTCGCTCAGGCCCCCGCGACCGCGACCTACGTCGACGTCTCCGCCTGACGTACCCGGCCGGAGTCCCGGAATCCCGGCGGCTCCGGCCCGGGTCGCCTAGGGTCCGTCCCGTGAAGGTCCTCGTCGCCGATGACAGCCGCGTGATGCGACAGCTCGTCGTGCGCGCGCTGCGCCAGGCGGGGTACGGCGGCCACGACGTGCTCCACGCCGCCGACGGCAAGGAGGCCCTCGAGGCAGCGCTCCGCGAGCGGCCCGACCTCGTGCTCGCCGACTGGAACCTCCCCGGCCTGGCCGGCCTCGAGACGCTCACCGCGCTCCGGGCCGCCGGGGTCGGGGCGCCGTTCGGCTTCGTCACCGCCGACGCATCCGAGCAGGTCCGAGACCACGCGCGCGCTGCGGGTGCCGCCTTCCTCATCGCCAAGCCGTTCGGGGTCGAGGACTTCGAGGAGGCGCTGGCCGGGCTGCTGCCGGTCACGCCATGACCTCCCGGGCCGAAGCCCCCGTAAGGCTGCCCGAGCCGGAGCGGGTCGAGGCGCTCTTCACCAAGCTGCTGGGGCAGCCGGTCGAGGTCGGTCCCGCCCGCCCCGTCACCCCAGGTCCCGCCACGCCCGCCGCCGTCTCCGTCCACGGCCACGGCGGGGCGCTCGCCGACCTCCTGGTCGCCTGGGACCTCCCCCTCGCGGCGTACGCCGCCGCCGCGATCGCCGTGGCCCCCGTGAGCGACGCCGAGGACTGCGTGGCCGCCGGAAGGCTGACGCCGATGCTGGCCGAGAACCTGCACGAGGTGGCCGACATCGCGGGCTCCACGTTCGAGGTGGCCGGCCGCGACCGGCCCCGGCTGCAGGCCCTGTACCTCCCCGGTGAACCGTTGCCACCGCGGGTCGCCGCGCTGGTTCTCACGTTGGGGCGACGAGCCGACCACGGGCTGACGATCGCCGGCTACGGGACCGGCCGGCTCTCGGCGGTACTGCTGCCGGCGCCGACCAGCACCGCCTGAGCACAGCTCAGTAGCCCGACCGGGTGACCCCACCCGGGACCAGGGTCCCGATCCGTGCGCGCAAGGGTCCCGAACCTCGACGGACGCCTCAGACGGCACCCCCGCCGGACCGAAGGGCACCGCGGAGCAAGGACCGCTCTCCCCCTCGCCGAAGGATCGGCAGCCACTTCGGCCCGGAGGACTGTCGTGTCCCTTGCCATGCCCGACCCTGTCGGCGCGGTGCTCGGCTCCGCCCTCGACGGCCTGTCGCTGCGCCAGCGGGTGATCGCGGACAACATCGCGAACGTCGACACCCCCGGCTTCCGCGCGACCGCCGTCGACTTCGAGTCCTCGCTCGCGGCTGCCATCCGCTCCGGCTCGATCCCGGCTGGCGGCGTCACCGCCAGCGAGCTGCCGACCCAGACGCCGGTCGGCCCCAACGGCAACAACGTCGACCTGCGCAAGGAGACGCTCGCCGCGATCCAGTCGCAGTTCCAGTACCAGCTGATGAGCCGCGCCGTCACCGACCGGCACGACTGGGTCACCACCGCGGCGGGTGCGGTCTGATGGGCGCCTTCGACATGCTGCGCATCGCCAGCAGCAGCCTGGGCATGCACCAGACCTGGCTCGACGCGCTGGCCCACAACATCTCCAACGCCAACACCGTGGTGCGCACCGACGAGACCGCTTTCCAGGAGCAGATGCTGGTCGTGGAGGCCCGCGAGAACGCCGGCGTCGCCGTCACCGGCATCGAGCTGGGTGACGCCGGGGGCACCCTCCAGTACGCGCCGGAGCACCCGCTCGCCGACGAGAACGGCATGGTCCGCGGGCCGGCCATGGACATGACCACCCAGATGACCAGCCTGATCCAGGCCCAGCGCGGCTTCCAGGCCTCGGTGCAGACCACCAAGACGGCGCAGGACACCTACGCCGCCGCCCTGCAGATCGGACGGCCCTGATGAGCGTCTCGGGAATCGAGGGCCTCGGCGGCTTCACGCCGTACGTCCCGCCCACCGTCGGCCCCAGCGGTCCGAGCGCGGCAGGCACTGGCGGGCTCGGTCGCGCCGGCGGCCCGGGCGGCGCCTTCGGCGACATGGTCATCGACGGCATCGAGCGCCTCGAGGGCGTCCAGGACCGCGCCGACCAGCTCGCCGTCAAGGCCGCCACCGGCGACCTGTCGAACCTGCACGACTACACGATGGCGGCCAGTGAGGCCGCGCTGACGACCAAGCTCACGGTCGCGGTCCGCAACAAGGCCATCGAGTCGTTCACCGAGATCATGCGGATGCAGGTCGGATGAAGGAGAACGTCACCCGGGCCCTGGCGCGCTACCAGCGGTCCTTCAACGGGTTCACCGCCGGCCAGAAGGTCGTCGCCGTCATCGGTACGGCGGCGCTGGTCCTCGCGGGCGTCCTGGTGTTCCGCTGGGCTGCCACGCCGAGCTACTCGCCGCTGTTCACCAACCTGTCCGCCAAGGACGCCTCCGCGGTCATCGAGCAGCTCGACGCCGAGGGCGTGCCCTACGAGATCACCGGCAACGGCGGCACGATCATGGTGCCGCGCAGCCAGGTCTACGAGACCCGGATCTCGCTGTCCGGCGAGGGCCTGCCGAGCAGCAGCGGCCAGGGCGGCTACGCGCTCCTCGACGACCAGGACATCTCCACGTCGCAGTTCAAGGAGCAGACCGACTTCAAGCGGGCGATGGAGGGCGAGCTCGCCAGCACCATCGAGGCCATCGACGGCGTCGACACCGCTGTCGTCCACCTCGCGCTGCCGCCGCAGCAGGTCTTCGTCGAGGAGCAGGACCCCGCCACCGCCTCGGTGCTCGTGGCCACCCGTCCCGGCTCCGACCTCGACCCGCAGCAGGTGCAGGCGGTCGTCCACCTCGTCGCGTCCAGCATCGACGGCCTCGACCCCGACCGGGTGACCGTCGCCGACGCCGCCGGCCGGGTGCTCTCGGCCACCGACGGCGCCGACGGCGTGGCCAGCACCCGCGCGCAAGCGGTCGACGAGTTCCAGCAGGACATGAGCGGCCGGATCCAGACGATGCTCGACCGCGTCGTCGGCCCGGGCAACTCCACCGTCCAGGTCACCGCCAACCTCGACTTCGACAAGGTCGTCAGCGAGACCACGACGTACACCGCCGACGAGGACAACCCGCCGCTGTCGTCGAGCTCGGAGAAGGAGACCTACAGCGGCGCCGGTGCCGGCGGCCGGAACGGCGCCGGCGGCGTCGTCGGCCCGGACGGCGGGACCGAGGTCGGTGCCGGCGGCGCCTCCGGCTCCTACGAGAAGGAGTCGGTGACCCGGGACAACGCCGTGAACCGGACCGTCGAGCAGCGCGAGAACTCCCCCGGCAGCGTCGAGTCGCTCCACACCGCCGTCGTCATCGACTCCAACGCCCCGATCAAGATCGACCCGCTCGAGGTCGAGGACATCGTCGCCGACGCCATCGGCATCGACCCGCAGCGCGGCGACACCGTGCAGGTCTCGGCGCTGCCGTTCGACCGCACCGCCGAGGAGGCTGCCGCCGCGGCCCTCGAGAAGGCCGAGGCCGCCGACAAGACCGCCCGGCAGCTCGAGATGCTGCGCAACGGCGGGCTCATCGGCCTGGTCCTGGTGCTGCTGCTCATCGTCTGGCTCAAGGGCCGCAAGCGCAACAAGGCCCGCGCCCAGGCCACGACGTACGTCGTCGAGCAGCTCAAGCAGGAGCAGGCCGAGCGGGCCGCCATCGCCGCCGCCGCCCAGCAGCAGCGGCTCGACGTCTCCCCCGCGACCATCGCCCTCAACCGGGCAGAGCGCGACGCCGCCGACGACATGCGTGACGAGCTGTCCGCCCTCGTCGAGCGGCAGCCCGAGGAGGTCGCGGCGCTGCTCCGCGGCTGGCTGGTGGAGCGCCCCTGATGTCGACGGTCACCACGAGCGCCGGCGCGCGCAAGGCCGCCATCGTGCTCATCCAGCTCGGCCGCGAGAAGGCGGCCTCGGTGCTCGCCCACTTCAACGAGGCCGAGGTGGAGCTGATCACCGCCGAGATCGCCCAGCTCGAGGCGGTCGAGTCGGGCGAGAGCGCCACGGTGCTCAGCGAGTTCCACCAGATGCTGCGGGCCCGTGCCCACATCCTCCAGGGCGGTCTCGAGTTCGCCCAGCACGTCCTGGAGGAGTCGCTGGGCAAGGAACGCGCCGCCGAGATCGTGCAGCGCCTCAACGCGGTCGCGATCCAGCTTCCCTTCCAGTTCCTGCACCGCGCCGACCCGACGCAGCTGCGCTCGTTCATCGCCGACGAGCACCCGCAGGTGATCGCGCTGGTGCTCGCGCACATGACCCCTGAGAAGGCCTCGCTGGTGCTGTCCGGGCTGCCGCCGGAGCAGCAGGCCGACGTGGCCCACCGGATCGCCGTGATGGGCCGCACCACACCCGAGGTGATCCGGAACGTCGAGGCGATCCTCGAGCGCAGGCTCTCGTCGGTGCTGCAACCTGCGGAGATCTCGCGCGTCGGCGGCCTCGACCCGCTGGTCAACATCATCAACCGGTCCGACCGCTCCACCGAGCGCCAGATCGTGGAGGGGCTGGAGTCCCTCGACGCGGAGCTCGCCGAAGAGGTCCGCAGCCGGATGTTCATGTTCGAGGACATCGTCCAGCTCGACGACCGCTCGGTGCAGCAGGTGCTGCGGCAGGTCGACAACGCGCTGCTCGCCCTGGCGCTCAAGGGCACCAGCGAGACGGTGCGCGAGAAGATCACCACCAACCTCTCCGAGCGCGCCGCGCAGAACCTCCTCGAGGAGGTCGAGCTGCTCGGCCCGGTCCGCCTCGCGCAGGTGGAGGAGGCCCAGCAGGGCGTCATCCGGACCATCCGCGAGCTGGAGGAGAAGGGCGAGATCCTCATCCGCCGAGGGGGCGACGATGAGTTCATCGACTGACCCGGCGCCGCTGCGGGTGGTGCGACCCGCTCCCTCGGCCGCCGCGACCGGGCTCCCCATGCCGGACCTCCGCACCGGCCGCTGGACCCGGCTCGGCGCCGACGCCGTCCTCGGCGACGATGTCACCGAGCAGCTGCTCGACGGCCTCGCCGAGAGCACCCGCAGCGCCGCCCGCGCCCAGGGGTACGCCGTCGGCTGGGCCGAGGGCCGCCGCGAGGCCGAGGCCGCCGCCCAGCAGCTCACGGTGGACGTCGCCGCCCGCGCCGAGGCCGAGGAGCGTCGCCGCGAGGCCGAGCACCAGGAGGCGCTCGCCGCCCTCGCCGCCGCGGCCACCGCGCTGCGGGAGCGGACCGCCGAGGTCTGCGCCGCCGTCGACGAGCAGGCCGCCACGCTCGCCCTCGAGCTGACGACCGAGCTGGTCGGCCGCGCCGCCGCCGACGCCGCCGAGCACGCGGTACGCCGCGTCGTCGGCCTGCTGCCCGACCACCCGGTCGCCCGGGTCCGGCTGCACCCGGACGTGGCCGCCACTGCCGCCGACCTCCGTGAGCAGGGCGTCACCGTCGTGGCCGACCCCTCGCTCGGCCGCGGCGACGCGCTCGTCGAGGCCGACACCCACGTGGTCGACCTGCGGCTCGACACGGCTCTCGACCGGCTGCGGGAGGTGCTCGGATGACCACCACCCTGACCAGCTCGTTGACCGAGGTGCTGCGCGCCCGCGCCCTCGACGCCGCCCGTCCCGTCCGGCTCGGCAAGGTCGCCGAGCTGCTCGCGCTGCACCTGCGCGTCACCGGCCTGCCCGCCGCCGTCGGCGACCTGGTCGAGGTGGCCGGGCCCGTCCCGGTGCTCGCCGAGGTCGCCGCCAGCGGCCCGGCCGGCCTCGTCTGCCTGCCGCTCGGCGACACCTCCGGCCTGCGGGTCGGCGACACCGTCCGCCACACGGGCGGCCCGCTGCGCATCGGTGTCGGCGACGCGCTGCGCGGCCGGGTGCTGGACGGCCTCGGCCGACCGGTCGACGGCCTGCCCGCCCCGGTCGGGCTGGAGACGGTCGCCGTCGAGCACCGGGCACCCGCCGCGCTGAGCCGGCCCCGCATCGACCACCAGATCGGGCTCGGGGTCCGCGCCCTCGACGCGCTCACCCCCTGCGGGCGCGGCCAGCGCGTCGGCATCATGGCCGGCTCCGGCGTCGGCAAGTCGAGCCTGCTGTCGATGGTCGCCCGCGGCACCGACGCCGAGATCTCGGTGATCGCGCTCGTCGGGGAGCGTGGCCGCGAGGTCCGCGAGTTCCTCGAGAACGACCTCGGCCCCGAGGGCCTGGCCCGCTCCGTCGTGGTCGTGGCGACCTCGGACGCGCCGCCGGTCGAGCGGCTGCGCGCGGCCTTCGTCGCCACCCGGATCGCCGAGTGGTTCCGCGACGCCGGCCGCCACGTCGTGCTGATGATGGACAGCCTCACCCGCGTCGCCATGGCGCAGCGCGAGATCGGCCTGTCCGCCGGCGAGCCGCCCGCCACCCGCGGCTACCCGCCCAGCGTCTTCACCCTGCTGCCGCGGCTCCTCGAGCGCGCCGGCACCTCCCCGACGGGCAGCATCACCGGCCTCTACACCGTGCTCGTCGAGGGCGACGACATGCAGGACCCGATCGGCGACACCGCCCGCTCCATCCTCGACGGCCACGTCGTGCTCTCGCGACGGCTCGCCACCTCCGGCCACTTCCCCAGCATCGACGTGCTGGAGTCGATCTCCCGCGTCACCAGCGCGGTCACCACGCCCGAGCAGCGGGCCGACGCCACCCGGCTGCGCCGGATGCTCGCGGCGTACCGGTCGGTGCGCGAGCTGGTCGAGATCGGCGCGTACGTCGCCGGGGCCGACCCCGACGCCGACGCTGCGATCGCGCTGATGCCGCGCATCGAGGACTTCCTGCGCCAGCCCATGGACGAGTCGGCCTCCCTGGTCGAGACCTGGTCCCGGATCAGGGAGCTGGTGGCGCCGTGAGCGAACAGCAGCACGACGCCGGTATGCGGGCGGTCGCCCGGGTCCGCTCCGTCCGCGAGCAGGACAGCCGCCTCGGCCTCCAGCGCGCCCACCGGGAGGAGCGGGAGGCCCTCGCCCGGGTGATCTCCCTCGAGGAGCGGCTGGCGACCGAGACCGCCGGCTCGGGCGGCTCGGGCGGCTCGGGCGGCTCAGGCGGCTCAGGCGGCGCGGACATCGCCACCTTCCTCGCGACGCGGGTCTCGCACGGTGCGCTCGCCGCCGACATCGCCGCGTCGCGGCTGGCCGCGGCCACCGCCCGCACCGTCACCTCCGCGGCCCGTGACCACTGGCAGCAGGACAAGACCCGGCTCTCCGCCGTGGAGCTGCTGCTCGAGCGCCGTGCCGAGGAGCGTCGCGCCGAGCGCGCCCGCCGCGAGGCCCGCGACCTCGACGACGTCGTCGCCCAGCGCTGGCTGCGCGCCCGCAGGGCCGGGCTCCCCGAGAGCGGAGCCGAGGCATGAGCGTCACCGACGTCACCACCCGGATCCAGCAGATCCAGGCCCAGCTGGCGATGCTGCCGTCGCAGCCCGCCACGTCCCGGGTCACCGCCGCGTCCGGCACGCAGTTCGCCAACGCGCTCGGCCGCGCCGGCGCCCCCGGCGTCACGGGTCCGGGCGGCGTCACCGGCGACCAGGTCGTCGCCGAGGCCCGCAAGTACCTCGGCCTCCCCTACGTCTGGGGCGGCACCGACCCGCAGCGCGGCATGGACTGCTCCGGCCTGGTGCAGGTCGTCTACGGCAACCTCGGCATCGACCTCCCCCGCGTCTCCTACCAGCAGGCACAGCAGGGCACCCCCGTCGCCAGTCTCGCCGAGGCGAAGCCCGGCGACCTGGTCGCCTGGGACAACTCCAGCCGCAACAACGGCGCCGACCACATCGGGATCTACATCGGCAACGGCCAGATGATCGAGGCGCCGCGGCCCGGCACCACCATCCGGGTCACCACGATCACCGACCCGCCCGACTACATCCGGCGGATCCTCCCCGACTCCGGGGTCGGCGGCCCCGGCGCGGTCTCCTCGGCCACCGGCCGGCTCGCGCCCGGCACGCCGTACGCCGGCCTGTTCACGCAGGCCGAACAGCGGTACGGCGTCGACGCCGGCCTGCTCGCGGCGATCGCGAAGCAGGAGTCCGGCTTCAACCCGGGCGCGGTCAGCCACGCCGGCGCGCAGGGGCTGATGCAGCTGATGCCGGCCACCGCCCGCGGCCTCGGCGTCACCGACTCCTTCGACCCGGCGCAGGCCGTCGACGGCGCGGCCCGGCTGATGCGGGACCTGCTGTCGCGCTTCGGGCAGACCGACCTCGCGCTCGCGGCGTACAACGCCGGCCCGGGTGCCGTGCTCCGCTACGACGGCATCCCGCCCTACCCCGAGACCCAGAACTACGTCCGCAGCGTCCTCGCCCTGTGGGAGGCAGCATGACCACCGCACCGATGGCGCCGATGACCCCGCTCCCGGCGGGCCAGCCGGTGAGCCCCACCAGCCTCGGCAAACCAGCCGCCGCGGCAGTGTCGTCGTTGCCGGCCGCCACCGACTCCGCCTCCACGGGCTTCGCCGCCCTCGTCGCCGGGCTGCTCGCCGGCCAGGCCGGCGCGCCCGGCCTGACCGCCCCGGCAACCGGACTGACCGGGACCGGGCAGGCGGAGGAGCCCGGCACCGTCGAGGGCGGCGCGGAGGGCACCGAGGAGGACGCCGTCGGCGCCGACCCGCTGCCCGTGCTCGGGCTGGCCGCGCTCTTGCGTAGCACCGTCGTCACCGAGCCGACAGCCAGGCCGGCGGGCGGGGCAGCCGGCGAGGTCTCCGCCGAGGGGCCGGCCGGTCCGTCGACGGCCCCCGCGGCCGGCTCCATCCCGGGCGAGGCAGGCGAGGGCGCGACCGACGAGGCGCGACCCGCGGCCACCGGGACCGCCTCGGCCAGCCCGGCCACACCGGCCGCGCCGGCCACCGCCACGGCTGTCGACGCCTCACCCGCACCGGTGGCCTCGGTCACCGTCTCCTCCGCCACGACTCCGACGACGGCGGCCTCCGCCGCCCCGGCGGCGTCGGCCGCCGCACCGGTCACCCAGCAGGTCTTCCCGGAGATCACCCGGCTCGCGACGGCCGGCAACGGCACCCACCGGCTGACGATGACGCTCCAGCCCGAGCAGCTCGGCGAGGTCCGGGTGACGCTGACCGTCCGCCAGGGCGAGGTGCACGTCCGGCTCGCCGCCGGCGACGAGGCGCAGCAGGCGCTCCTCGAGGGCGCCCCCGAGCTGCGGCGGATCCTCGAGCTCACGGGCGCGACCGACACCCGGGTCGTGGTGCGCGACCTCCAGTCGGGCGCGACCACCTCCCCCGCCCCGGCGTTCGGCGCCGAGACGCGCGGCGACGCCGACCTGTCCGGTCGCAGCGCGGAGGGCAACGGGGACGACACAGACCACCAGCACGCAGGGACGCGTGGTGGAGCAGGCGCCAGGGACGGCAGTCACGACGAGGCGGTCACGCCCCGTCCCGACCCGGTCGCACACGCCCGCACGGGCGTGGACGTGACCATGTGAGGAGGAGCCGTGTCGATCCAGGCCACCGAGGCCGTCGGCGGCGGCAGCTTCGTCCCCGGCATGCCCGGGACCCCCGGCAGCAGTGCTGCCGAGGACAAGCAGATGTTCCTGGAGCTGCTGGTCGCCCAGCTGCGCTACCAGGACCCGTTGAACCCGACCGACTCCGGCGAGTTCCTCGCCCAGTCGGCGCAGTTCACCGCACTGGAGAAGATGCAGGAGGTCGCCGAGGCGACCACCGCGATGCTCGGCGTCCAGATGGCCTTCGGCGCCAGCAGCCTCGTCGGCCGGCACGTCAGCTGGACCGGCGAGGACGGCCAGCCGCTCAGCGGCACGGTCGCCGGCGTGACCTTCGGCGCCTCGGGCCCGGTGCTCGACGTCGACGGCACCGACGTGCCGCTCGCGTCGGTCGTCTCCGTCACCGCCTCCCCCTCAGCCTCCCCGTCCCCGGGCACCCAGTCCACAGGCTCTGCGCCCACCACCCCGGCCCCCTGAGGCCCTCCGAAAGGACCCACCATGCTTCGTTCGCTCTTCTCCGGCATCAGCGGGCTGCGCGTCAACCAGACCATGCTCGACGTCACCGGCAACAACATCGCCAACGCCAACACCATCGGCTACAAGGGCAGCACCGTCGTCTTCCAGGACAGCCTGAGCCAGGCCATGTCCGGCGCCGGTGCGTCCAACCCGCAGACCGGCGGCACCAACCCGATCCAGGTCGGGCTCGGCGTCCAGGTCGCCGCCACCGTCGGCAACTTCAACCAGGGCTCGGCCCAGGTCACCGGCCGCGCCACCGACCTCATGATGCAGGGCGACGGCTTCTTCGTGGTCCGCAAGGGTGGCGAGAACCTCTACACCCGCGCCGGCGCCTTCACCTTCGATGAGCAGGGGGACCTGGTCACGCCGACCGGCAGCCGGGTCCAGGGCTACGCCCTCGACGCCACGGGCGCCCGCACCGGCGCACTCAAGGACATCAACATCAACGACACCGCCGGCGTGACCCCGCCGATCCCAGCCGGCGTCGAGATGACGTCGTACAGCATCGGCAGCGACGGCGTCCTGCGCGGCTCGTTCTCCGACGACGTGCAGCGGGAGATCGCCGTCCTGGCGGTCGCGGACTTCGTGAACCCGATGGGTCTCGAGAAGGTCGGGGAGACGGCCTTCCGTGCCAGCGCCAACTCCGGCGTGCCGGAGCTCGGCGTCGCCGGCGAGGGCCGTCGCGGCACCATGGTCGGCGGCGCGCTGGAGATGTCCAACGTCGACCTCGCCGCCGAGTTCACGAACCTGATCCTCGCCCAGCGCGGCTTCCAGGCCAGCTCGCGCGTGATCACCACGTCCGACCAGGTCCTCGAGGACCTCGTCAACATCAAGCGCTGACGCGCCGGACGCCACAGGACTCGACTGTATCCATGGATGTGGAGATCGCCTGGACGGGCATTCTAACGCCGAAATGGTGACGAAGGGAGCGGCGCTCGAACGAGTTGCCGGTGCCGCTCCCTTCAGGTTCGCCAGCCATCAGGACGACCGAGCTCGCAGGGCTTAGGGCCTTCATCCGGTGGGGGGAGCGTCCCCCCACCATCTGACGCCGGCATCGTCGATCTCCCGAGGCTCCGCCGGGGGCGGCTCATCCAGATCGATGCGCAACATGATGGCCGACTCGGTGGCGTCCTCTCGTTCGGCAACAGCCCACCGCGTCACGTTTCGACGAAGTCCGAAGCGCCCCGGGTAGCGCGCATGCCGATAGACGATGGCCACGTCGTCCGCACCTTCGGTCCACATGCCGAGGATGTGAGCCTCGTGCAGGGGGTCGGAATGGTGACCTGACTCGACCAACCTCCGCAGCTCCGCCAGCACTTCCTCCGCGTACGTCACGGTGCGCCCTCGCCGAGCCATGGGACGTCGACCACGGGGATCAGACCTTGGTCATCGACGTTGGCGTACTCAGTCGAGTCCTGAACGACATCGTTCGAAATCTCCGCGCTCGTGGCGGGCCTGCTGCGCACCTGTTGGCCGAGGACCGGAGCCCCTGTCGTGGCGCGTTGGTAGTCGTTGAGCCACACGGGACAGGGCTCGCGGTCGATGCAGTAGGTCGTAATCATGCCCTTGCGAGCCTCACGCATGATCTTGCGTTGCACGACAGATCTGACCGTCGTCTTGTCAATCGTCTCGCAGCCGGAACTCCCGCACGCCTCCAGGACGAACGTTGCGTGGTACACCCACGTTGTGGAACCCGCGTCCTGCTGGCCGCAGGTCGTGTCGACTGTCGTCTCCCAGACGTCCCACTTCGACAACTCGTGCTTGAAGTGCATCTTGTACCAACCCCACCCTCGCTTGGCCTCGGTGTCCCAGTAGCCGCTGCGCATGGGGTTCCACTTGCCACACGGATCTTTGATCTGCGTCAACTTGGTCCAGCTGGGGCCGTACTCGACAGCGTGGGCGGGGGAGCCGGCAACTACTGCGACTGGTAGTAGAAAGGACAGCGCGCCAAACGTCCATGCGGCCACAGCATGATTCTGCACAACGTGTCCTTTCTCGTAGCACTCCAACGGGTTGGAAGACAAAGGGGCGACGGATGAAAGCAAGCGGAACCTAGGCCCGACGCCCCCGGTCTGTCGAGACCCCCCGACTGATCACGAAACCTCAGATCGCGCACCCGTGAACTTGGTTTGGTCCGGTAGTCGAATGACGAAGCCGGAAGTAGGCGTCGCGATCGGCTCAGGTCTGCCGGTGAATCGCCGATCAACCTCCCCGAAGGGCCACGGACGGCCCGACGCAGACCAGGCACAGGGATGGTGCACGGATGATCACGCTCACGCGACTCTCAGGAACGGTGTTCGTACTGAACGCCGACCTGATCGAGCGCCTCGACGCGACGCCCGACACGGTGATCACGCTCGTCGACGGCAAGAAGTACGTCGTGGCCGAGTCCATGGCCGAGATCGTCCAGCTCATCCGTACCTACCGCGGTGAGGTCATCGCGATGAGCGGCCTGGTCGTAGGAGGGAACGGTCAGGTGGACCAGTCGGCGGAGGCCGGTCATGGGGCGCAGCCGCCCCGACCGGTCCACCTGGCGCCCGTCACCCCCCACCCGACGACGACGCGGGAGGACGACTGATGGACCCGGCAACCCTGCTCGGGGTCCTGCTGGGCCTCGTCATCATCGTCGTCTCCAACATGCTCGAGGGTGGCAACCCGACGAGCATGCTGCTGCTGCCGCCGATGCTGCTGGTCTTCGGCGCCACGCTGATGGTGACCGTCGCCGGCGGCACCATGCTGGACGCGAAGAACGCCGTGAAGTCGTTCGTCATGGCCTTCACCGCCAAGGTCCGTCCGGCCGGCGACGTCGTGCCGACCGTGGTGTCCCTCGCCGAGAAGGCCCGCCGCGAGGGATTGCTCTCGCTCGAGGACGCCCTCAAGAACGTGGACGACCCGTTCCTGGTCAAGGGCGTCACCCTGGCCATCGACGGCACCGACCCGGAGGAGGTCCGCGACATCCTCGAGGCCGAGCTGCACGCCAAGAAGCTCGAGGACAAGCACTCCGCCAAGTTCTTCGGCGACGCCGGCGCCTACGCCCCCACGATCGGCATCGTCGGCACCGTCATGGGCCTCGTGCACGTGCTCGAGAACCTCGCCCAGCCGGAGAAGCTCGGCCACCTCATCGCCGCCGCGTTCCTCGCGACCCTGTGGGGCGTGCTGTCGGCCAACGTGTTCTGGCTGCCGATCAGCAGCCGGCTCAAGCGGCTCAGCGAGCTCGAGGCCGCCCGCATGGAGCTGATCATCGAGGGCGTCGCCGCGATCCAGGCCGGCTCCAACCCGCGCGTCATCGCGCAGAAGCTCAAGTCCCTGCTGCCCGCCGGACAGCAGGACCAGGCCGAGGCGGCGTGACATGGCGCGGCGCCGCAAGGAGATCCACGAGGAGCACGAGAACCACGAGCGGTGGCTGGTGACCTACGCCGACATGGTCACGCTGCTGATGGTGCTCTTCATCGTCATGTTCGCCATGAGCGCGGTCGACGAGCGGAAGTTCAACGCCCTCAAGGCCGGCCTGGCCGCGGGCTTCGGCCAGTCCACGTCGGTGATGACCGGCTCCGAGTCGATCCTCGACCACCCCGGCGCGTCGGCCGTGGAGCCGATCAAGGCGAACCTGTACCTCGCCGACGTACCTCCCGCCCACCGCGAGGAGGTCGAGAAGGCTGTTGCCGAGTACGAGCGCCTCGCGCAGAGCCGGCGGATCGCCGAGGCCGAGGCCGAGGTCGACCGGCTCGCCGTCCTGATGCGCAAGATCGACCGGGCCCTCGGCGAGGCCGGGCTGCGCAAGGACGTGCAGGCCGGCATCGACGAGAACGGGCTGGTGCTCAGCCTGACCTCGCGACACGTGGTCTTCGAGCCCAACCTCGCCCAGCTGAGCCCACGGGGCATCGACGTGCTCGACACCATCGCACCCGTGCTGCGCGCCGCGCCCGACGACCTGCGCATCGACGGGCACACCAACCAGGTCCCGGTGAAGCCCAAGTACTACGACACCGACTGGGACCTCTCGGCGGCGCGAGCCATCACCGTGCTGCGCCACCTGAACGAGGTCGGACGCATCCCCGAGCCGCGGCTCACCGCGGCGGCGTACGGCCACGAGAAGCCGCTGATCGACCCGGACGAGCCGGGCTCGCAGGCCGTCAACAAGCGGGTGGACGTCGTGGTCCTGTCCGACCTCCCACCCGAGACCCGTGCCCTGCTGGACGACGTCGCCGCGTCCCGCGGGCTGCAGACCGGAGGAGACTCATGAGCACGACGATGCTGCCGACCGACGACGAGCTCGAGTCCGAGGAGGGCGGCGGGAAGCTCAAGAAGATCCTGCTGGTGCTGGTCGTGGTCGTCGTGGCCGTGGCGGCCGTCTGGTTCCTCTTCCTCAAGCCGAAGCCGGTGGAGGAGCCGAAGCCCGGCGAGGTCGTCGCCCTGGACCCGATCCAGATCAACCTCGCCGGCGGCCACTACCTGCGCATGGGGCTGGCGCTCCAGCTCGTGGAGGGGGCCCACGAGGTCGACGGCTCCAAGGCCCTCGACGCAGCCATCGACCTCTTCAGCGGCGAGGACATCGGCCACCTGGCCGACGCCAAGCACCGCAACGAGCTCAAGCACGAGCTCGAGGAGGAGCTGGACGAGGCCTACCACCACGAGGTGCTGGGCGTGTACTTCACGGAGTTCGTCACGCAGTAGCCCAACCAGCACCCTTCCCGGACCCCCCAACCGGGGAGATCGGCCGGCGATCCGGCCGATCTCCTCAGGTCCCCCACGCTCCGGCCGATTGCCGGGACGTGAGCCTGTTCGCGCCCTCCACGCGACCGGCGTCCTCGGGCGGCCGGGCACGTCGGCGTACCCGCGCGGCGGAACCGGTCGCCTACGACTTCCGGCGCCCGATCCAGCTCTCGCGCGAGCACGCGCGGATCCTCCAGCTCGGTCTGTCCGGCTTCGCCCGCCAGGCGACCACGGTCTTCACCTCCGCGCTGCGGACGGTCTGCTCGGTGCAGCTGCTGTCGATCACCCAGGACACCTATGCGGAGTACGTCGACTCGCTCAACGCCCCGACGTACCTCACGAAGTTCTCCGCCGAGCCGATGACCGGCCTCGGCGTCATCGAGATCCCGCTCCCCGCGACCATGTCCTGCATCGACCTGATGCTCGGCGGCCCCGGCTCGCCCGTGCAGCCGGTCCGGCCGCTCACCGACATCGAGAGCGGCGTCGTGAAGACGATCGTCGAGCGGCTGCTCGGCGAGATGCGCTACAGCCTCGCCGGCATCGCCGACCTCGACCCGAAGGTCGCCGGGGTGGAGTACAGCCCGCAGTTCGCGCAGGTCGCCGGCGCCGCCGACGTCATGATCGTCGCCCACCTCGACCTGCGGATCGGCGAGCGCACCCACAAGATGACCATCTGCCTGCCCTTCAGCGGGCTGCAGCCCTACCTGACCAAGGCGTCCGCGCCGGCCCCGGTCTCCGAGCGGGAGCGGGTCCAGCGGGCCCGCGCCTCCGAGCTCGTGCACCGGCAGTTCGAGCAGGTGCCCGTCGACGTCACCGTGCAGTTCCGCGGCACCCGGCTCGACCCCGACACCCTCGGCGGCCTGGCCGTCGGCGACGTGCTCCGGCTCAGCCACCCCGCCTCCGCCCCGCTCGACGTGACCGTCGACGGCACCACGTTCGCGCACGCCACCGCCGGCACCCAGGGCGCCCGGCTCGCCGCCCTCATCGTGGGGACACCGAAGGAGAACCGATGACCACCGACCAGGCTGTCGACCAGGCTGCAGACCAGAACGTCCCCGAGGCCACCGACGTGACGCTCGCCGTCGGCCCGCACGCGGAGCGTGCCGTGGCCGCGGCCACCGCGATGGTCGCGGTGCTGCCCGCCTCCGAGCCGCTCACGGTGGCCCCGGCCCAGCAGGGCACCGAGCACGTCACCCAGACCTTCGCCGGCGCCGCGATCGCCGAGCTCGACCTGGCCGGCCAGCCGCGTATCGCGGTCCTCGTCGCCGAGGACCTCGTCGCGGCGCTGGCCTCCAGCCCGCTCGGCGGGCTCGACCTGGCCGCCGCCACCCAGCCCGCCCTCGACGCGGCCGCCGCGGCGCTCGGCACCACCGCCCGGGCGGCCAAGGCTGTGGACCTAGGTCTCGTCGTCGCGGACCTCGGCGGCCCGTTCACCGTCGTCCCGCTGGTGGGCTCCAGCTTCGCCGCGGCCCTGCTGGTCCCGGACGCCGCGCTCGCGGCCGCGCCGGCGGCCCAGCCGGAGGCCGCCCCCACCCCTGCCTTCCCGCCGCCGCTGGCAGCCGGCCAGCCGGTCGCCGCGCAGCCCGCGGGCGTCACCAGCCGCGGCATCGAGATGCTGCACGGCGTCGACATGGAGGTCACGGTCGAGCTGGGCCGCACCCGGATGACGGTGCGGGACCTCCTCGCCCTCTCCCCCGGCGCGGTGCTCGAGCTCGACCGCGCGGCCGGCAGCCCGGCCGACCTGCTGGTCAACGGCCGGCTGATCGCGCGCGGCGAGGTCGTCGTCATCGACGAGGACTTCGGCCTGCGCGTGACCGAGATCGTCGACGACACCGCGGCGGGCTGACCATGCTCGAGCTGACGGTGCGGCTGATCGCCTCCCTGGCGGTCGTCGTCGGACTCCTCCTGCTGCTGGCCCGGTTCGCCGGACGCCGGTACGCCGGTCGTGCCGGCGCGCCCGTCCAGGTCGTCCACCGCCAGCAGCTGAGCCGGTCCAGCGCCATCGCGGTCGTCAGCGTCGGCAGCCGCCTGCTCGTCATCGGCACCACCGACCAGCAGGTCAGCCTGCTCACCGAGCTCGACCCCGAGGACCTGCCCGAGGCGGCCGCAATGGACGACGCGCGCGACCCCGATGAGCTGGTGCTGCTGCCGGCCTCACAGGTCGACCCCGCGACCGTCCTCGAGGCTGCCGAGGAGGCGAGCGACGGGCTGCCGCATCTGCCCCGCCGCGGCGGCGCCCACCGGGCCGCTCCGGCCAGGCCGACCGCGCCGGTCCGGCCGGCGCAGGGCCCGCTCGCGGGCTCGGTGCTGTCCCCGCAAACCTGGCGGCAGGCCCTCGCGGCCGCCACCGGCCAGTCCTCCGGCGACCACACCACCGGCCGGGCGTCGTGAACCGGGCCGGGGGCCGGGCGTTGCGCGCGCTCGGGATGCTGCTCGTCGCGCTCACCCTCGGGTTGGCGTGGCTCGTGCTGCCGGCGACGGCGGCTCACGCCGCTGCCCCGGTCGCGACCGTCCAGCAGTCCACGCCGGTGCTGGCCACCCCGGTCGCACCCGCTCCCGAGGCACCCGAGGCCCTGGCCGAGCAGGGTCCGCGCGGACCGGGCGGCCCCGGCAGCGGCGACGGCTCGGTGACGATCGATCTCGACGGCCTGACCGAGAAGCCGAGCACCTCGGTGACCGTGCTGCTGACGCTCACCCTGCTGTCGCTGCTGCCCGCGATCCTGCTGACCTGCACCAGCTTCACCAAGGTTCTCGTGGTCCTCGGCCTGACCCGCAACGCACTCGGCCTGCAGCAGATCCCGCCGAACCAGGTTCTCGCCGGGCTCGCGCTGTTCCTGAGCCTCTTCATCATGGGCCCGGTCCTCGCCGAGATGAACGACGAGGGGCTGCAGCCCTACCTCGACGGGGACAAGAAGGCGGGGCTCGCGTTCGAGGACGGCGTCGACCCGCTGCGCGACTTCATGCTCGACCACACCGACGACGGTGAGCTGACCCTGCTGACCAACGTCGCGGGCCGCGACCTGCCGGCCAACCGCGACGAGGTGTCGATGTCGACGCTCGTCCCGGCGTTCGTGCTGAGCGAGCTCAAGCAGGCCTTCATCATCGGCTTCATCGTCTTCATCCCGTTCCTCGTCATCGACATCGTCGTGAGCGGGGCGCTGATGGCACTCGGCATGATGATGATGCCGCCGGTCATGGTGTCGCTGCCGTTCAAGCTCCTGCTGTTCGTCCTGGTGGACGGGTGGGGGCTCGTCATCACGTCCGTCGTCTCGAGCTACGGATAGCCGGGGGGCCACCATGACCGACACCACCGTCATCGCGATCGCGCTGCAGACCATGATGGTCGCGCTCAAGCTCTCCGCGCCGATCCTCGTGACCTCGCTCGTCATCGGCTTCACGATCTCGCTGTTCCAGTCGATGACGCAGATCCAGGAGTTCACGCTCAGCTTCGTGCCCAAGCTCGTCGGGGTCGGCGCCGCGCTCGTCGTCTCGGGCAACTGGATGCTGCACACGCTGATGGACTTCACCGTGGACCTCTTCGAGAGCATCCCCACGCTCCTCGGCTGAGGCGGGCCCGATGACCCTGACGATCGCCGGCGAGCCGCTGCTCGCCTACCTGCTCGCCTCGGTGCGGATCGTGGCGTGGCTAGCGCTCGTCCCGCCGTTCGCGGGCCGGGCGGTGCCCGTCACGGCCAAGGTCGTGCTGTCGCTCGGCCTCTCGCTGGCGGTCGCACCGGCGCTCGCCGACGGGACCATCCCGGTCAGCAACAGCGGCCTGCTGCTGGTCGTGGTGACCCAGGTGCTCATCGGCGCCGCGATGGGCTTCGTGACCTACCTGCTCTTCGCCGCCGTCGCCACCGCCGGCAGCATCGTCGACATGTTCGGCGGCTTCTCGCTGGCGCAGGGCTTCGACCCGCTGGCGATGAACATGAACACCGTCTTCGGCAAGTTCCACCAGATGCTCGCCACCATGCTGCTGTTCGCCACCGGCGGCCACCTGCTGGTGATCGGCGGCCTGCTGAAGTCGTTCGACGTGCTGCCGCTGGGCGAGTCCCCGGACGTCGCGGGGGCGCCGGACGTGATGACCACGGCGTTCGGCATGTTCTTCGTGACTGCGGTCCAGATCGCACTGCCGCTCGTGGCGGTGCTGTTCGTCGCCGACCTCGGCCTCGCGCTCCTCACGAAGGTGGCGCCGCAGCTCAACGCCATCAACGTGATGTTCCCGGCCAAGATCGGGCTGACGCTGATGCTGCTCGGCCTCTCCTTCCCGGTGCTGCCCGAGGCGATGACCCGCCTCGTCGAGCTCGCCAACCAGGCCATGTCGGCCCTGGCCGGAGGGGGGTGAGCCATGTCCTCGGGCGAGGAGAAGACAGAGAAGCCGACAGCCAAGAAGCGCAAGGAGTCCCGCAAGGAGGGGCAGGTCCCCCGCACCCAGGAGCTGGGCGGCTGGTCGGCCCTGCTGCTCGTCGGGCTGGCGCTGCCGATCCTGCTCACCCGCGAGCTGACCGCGCTGCGGGACCTGATGGCGCAGTGCCTCTCGCTGCCCCCCGACGCGGCCGCCGAGGACGCGCTGATGCTGCTCGGTGAGGGCGGCAAGCACGTGATGGTGACGCTGCTGCTGCTCGGCTCGGGCGTGCTCGTGGTCGGCGTCGCCGCCGCGCTGGCCCAGGGCGGCTTCTACCTCGCGACCAAGAGCATGAAGCCCAACCTCAAGAAGCTCGACCCCATCAAGGGCGCCAAGCGGGTCTTCGGCCCGCAGGCCCTGTGGGAGGGCGCCAAGATGCTCCTCAAGAGCGCCGTCGTCGCGACCATGGCCTGGGGGACGATGCAGGCGATGCTCCCCCTCATCGGCGGGCTGGTGCCGATCCCGGCCGTCCTGACGATGGTGCGCGACGAGGTCTTCGCCCTGGTCCGCAACGTCGCCGTCGCCGGCATCGTCATGGCGGCCGCCGACTACGCGATCGTGCGCCGCCGGATCGGCAAGCAGACCCGGATGACCAAGCACGAGGTCAAGCAGGAGCACAAGCAGTCCGAGGGCGACCCCCTCGTCAAGGGCGCCATCCGCTCCCGCCAGCTCGCCGCCGCCCGGAACCGGATGATGGCCGACGTCCCCGAGGCCGACGTGGTGCTGGTGAACCCCACCCACGTCGCCGTGGCGCTGCGGTACGACGCCGAGCGCGGCGCACCCCGGGTGGTGGCCCGGGGCTCCGGGGTCATCGCGCAGCGGATCCGCGAGCTCGCCGCCGAGCACCGCGTGCCGATGGTGCGCGACGTGCCGCTGGCCCGGGCGCTGCACTCCTCCACCACGGTGGGCCAGGAGATCCCGCCCGAGCTGTATGCCGCCGTCGCCCAGGTGCTCGCGTTCGTCATCAGCCGACGCACCCGCGGGCAGCACGGCGGGGAGCACCGCAGCCCCCGCACCCAGGCCGACCTGCCGGAAGTGCTGGCCGCGAGCCGCCGCCGTCGGATTGCCTCCCCGGATCCCTCAGCCGGCACCCCCACCGGCCGATAGGCAGCACGGACGCCAGGACGGCGTACACCCCGGTGCCACGGAGGGCGCCGCCGCAGGCGACCTCCGAAAGGCCTCACGTGGATCCCAAGCGCCTCACCCAGCTGGGCGTTCCGGTCGGCATCGTGCTGATCGTCGTCATGCTGGTCGTGCCGCTGCCGGCGATCGTGCTGGACCTGCTGATCGCGCTCAACATCACCGGCGCGCTGCTGATCCTGATGGTGGCGATGTTCGTGCACCGTCCACTCGACTTCGCCGCCTTCCCGGCGGTCATCCTGGTGATGACCCTGTTCCGGCTGGCGCTCAACGTCAGCGCCACCCGGCTCGTGCTCCTCGACGGCTACGCCGGCAAGGTCATCGACACGTTCGGCCACTTCGTGGTCGGCGGCTCGCTCATCGTCGGCCTCATCGTCTTCGCGATCCTGCTGGTCATCCAGTTCGTCGTCATCACCAACGGTGCCGGCCGGGTCGCCGAGGTCGGCGCGCGCTTCACCCTCGACGCGATGCCCGGCAAGCAGATGGCCATCGACGCCGACCTGAACTCCGGCCTCATCGACGAGGACGAGGCCCGCAAGCGCCGCCAGGAGGTCCACGCCGAGGCCGACTTCTACGGCGCGATGGACGGCGCGTCGAAGTTCGTCAAGGGCGACGCAATCGCCGCCATCGTCATCACGCTGGTGAACCTGATCGGCGGCTTCGCCGTGGGCGTCGCCCAGAAGGGGATGACGTTCGGCGACGCGATCACGACGTACAGCCTGCTCTCCGTCGGCGACGGCCTCGTCTCGCAGATCCCGGCGCTGCTGCTGTCGGTCGCCACCGGCCTCATCGTCACCCGCAACACCGGCGACGCGGACATGGGCTCGGACATCCTGCGCCAGATCGGCGCGAACCGGATGCCGCTGCGGATCGCCGGCTTCGCCGCCCTCGCGCTGTGCCTGATCCCCGGCCTGCCCAAGCTCCCCTTCGTCGCCGCCGGCGGGCTGATGCTGCTGGCCTCGGCCCGGATCCCGGAGGAGCCCGACGTCCCGGAGCCGGACGAGGCCGCGGCGGCGCAGGCCGCTCAGCCGTCGGACTCCCCCGAGCTGCTCGCCGCGGAGATCCAGGTCGACCCGCTGGGCCTCGAGCTGGCCGCCGACATCATCGACCTCGTCGACCCCAGCAGCGGCGGCGACCTGCTCGACCGCGTGAAGGCACTGCGCCGCAAGGTCGCCGGCGACATCGGCATCGTCGTCCCGCCCGTCCGCACGCGGGACAACCTCGAGCTCCCGAGCCGGACCTACGCGATCAAGCTGTTCGGCATCGAGGTCGCCCGCGGCGAGGCTCCCCCGGGCACCGTCCTCGCGATCGGCGACTTCCTCGGCTCGCTGCCCGGCGAGCCCACCACCGAGCCGGTCTTCGGGCTCGAGGCCAAGTGGATCCCGGCCGAGCTGCGCAACCAGGCCGAGCTCAGCGGCGCCACCGTCGTTGACCGGGCCTCCGTCATCACCACCCACCTCGCCGAGGTGGTCACCACCCACGCCGCCCGGCTGCTCGGCCGCGAGGACGTCAAGCTGCTCACCGACGTCGTCAAGCGGAACCACCCGGTCGTCGTGGAGGAGCTCACACCGGTCCACCTCAGCCTCGGCGAGGTGCAGCGGGTGCTGCAGAGCCTGCTCGAGGAGCAGGTGTCGGTGCGCGACCTCGTCCGCATCTTCGAGGCGCTCTCCCTCAAGGCCCAGGCCACCAAGGACCTCGACGCGCTCGTCGACGCCGCGCGGACCGCGCTCGGTCCGGCGATCGTCGCCCCCCACCTCACGGAAGGAACGGTGTACGTGATCAGCTTTGAGCCCCAGCTCGAGCAGCGGATGCTCGAGGCGCTCCGACCCGGCGACCAGGGCGCGGTGATCGCGCTCGACGCCACCACCGGGCAGAGCGTCCTCACCGAGCTCCAGCAGCTGCGCACCCAGGCCGAGAACGACAACCTCCGGCCCGTCCTCGTCTGTGCGCCGCAGCTGCGCGCCGCCGTCCACCGGATGGTGCGCCCGGCGCTCGAGAGCACCGCGGTGCTGTCCTACACCGAGCTCGTGGGGGCCCAGCAGGTCCGCTCGGTCGGCGTCATCAGCGGCAACCGGATGGCGGTGACCGCATGATCCCGCTCAACGGCTGGGTCCTCGCCGCCGCCGCCCTCGTCTCCTCCCCCGCCCTGTGGTCCAGCATGGTCGAGGGCACCATGCCGCTCGACGTGGCGATCACCCGCTTCCTCGTCGCCGCGGCCGCCTGCTGGGTGGCCATGTCGGCCGCCTCCGAGCTCGTCTGGCCGTCCCGGGTCCCGCAGCGCGTCACCAATGACGACGCAGGCGGTCAGCAGTCCGGCGGGACGACCGACCGGGCCACCGACCGGGACGCAGAGCGCAGCGCAGCCGCCGACACGCCCTGACCGCGAACTGCCAGCAGTTCCCCTCCTGAGCGCGCCCAGCTGCCACCAGTTGCCCGCGCCGCGGGCAACTGGTGGCAGCTCGGCGTGAGTGGGGTCAGGCTCCCTGGCACTCCGGGACCGGCACGCGCCACTCGAAGCGGGTGCCGGCCGGCTCCGACGGGGCGAGCAGCAGCGAGCCGCCCAGCTCGTCGGCGCGACGCCGCAGGTTGCGCAGCCCACTCTCGTGGACCACGTCCTCGAGGCCGACGCCGTCGTCGACGACCCGCAGCGTGAGCCAGCCCTCCTCCAGCTCCAGCTCCACGAGGCACGACCGCGCGGCCGCGTGCCGGGCACAGTTGGAGAGCGCCTCGCGCAGCACCGCCAGCGCCTGCTCGGCCAGCGGCCGGCTCACCAGCGAGTCGAGGGGACCCGTGGTCCGGACGGTCGGCGGGAAGCCGAGGACCTCGGCGTACTCGCGCACCAGCCCGACCACACCCGCCCGGAGCGAGGACTCGTGGCCGTGCTGCAGCTCGAAGATGGTGGAACGGATGTCGCGGATCGTGACGTCGAGGTCGCGCACCGCGTTGTCGATCCGCTCCTGGGTCTCGGGCGGGATGCCGGACCGGCGGCCGCCCTGCAGCTGCAGCCCCGTGGCGAAGAGCCTCTGGATCACCAGGTCGTGCAGGTCGCGCGCGATCCGGTCGCGGTCGGCCGCCACCATCGCCTGCTGCCGGTCGACCAGCGCGACCGCGCGGTCCATGGCCAGCGAGGCCTGCGCCGCGAACGACGTCAGCAGCTCGCGGTCCTCGGCGGGCAGCCGGCCGCAGCCGCGCTCGGTGACGACGAGGAGCACACCCTGGAACGCCAGCGCCGCGTCCAGCGGGAAGACCGCGACGGAGCCGTCGTCGTCATACTGGGCCTCGAAGGACTCGCCGCTGGTCTGCGCGATCGAGATCCGCTCACCGAACGTGTCGAGCAGCTCCGCCAACGTCGCGTAGGCGGGTCCGTCGGCGGCCGGGACGTCGAAGCCGTGCTCGGTGCTGTGCACGACCGCGGCCAGGCTGGCCCGGGCGACCCGGCGGGCGCCGGTCGCGATCCGGGCGAGCGGCTCGCTGAGCGCGACGGGCGGGTGCAGCGAGTCGGCGAGTGCGGCGATCGCCTCGACCCACTCGCGCCGCCGCTCGCTGAGGTGGAAGGTCCGGGCGTTGCGGACGGCCACGCCGGCGACCCGCGCGAGGACCGCGACGGCGTCCTCGTCCTCCTCGTCGAACGGCAGCCCGTCGGCCTTGTCGGAGAGGTAGAGCTGGCCCAGGACGGTGTCCTGGAACCGGATCGGCAGGCCCACGAACGTCGTCGCGGTCTCGTCCGCCGACTGCCGCACCGACTCCCCCATCAGCCCACGGCCGACGGGCAGCGCACCGAGCTTCCTGGCATCCTCGGCGGAGAGCCCGTGGACCACCTGGTCGGTGACCTCGCCGTCCTCGGACAGCACGGCGAGGAAGCCGTAGCGCGCGCCGGTCAGCCGGCACGCGGACCCGACGATGCGGTGCAGGACGCTGTCGAGCTCGAGGTCGGCGCTGACGGCCAGCACCGCGTCGAGGAGCTCCGTCCGCCGTGCGTGCGCGGTGCCCGAGTTCGCCACGGCCACACCCTAGCCATGCCTTTACTTTGCAGGGGACGGAAATGACCTCGAAATGTCCGGAAAATGCAGCAACCCGCAGGTGTCGCCGGGTCAAGGTCCCAGCTGGCCCGGCGGACGTGGCCGGACCCACCTGCGGGTCGGGTAGCTGCGGTGGATTCGCCGGCAGTCCAACTGGTCCCGACGTACCCACGCGGGGTCATCGGCTGCTAGCGCGCAGCCACCTCACGCGTCCTCGAAGATTGCATCTGTCGGACCACCTCCTTTCCCGTGTGCCAACACGGTAGGCGGGCGACCGTCGCCGCTCAAGGGATTTGCGCCGCGGTTCAGGGGGCGAGACGCCCGGTCGCCCAGCCGCCGTCGGCCGTGCGGGAGTAGACGAGCCGGTCGTGCATCCGGTCACGGCGGCCCTGCCAGAACTCGACGACGTCGGGGCGGACGACGTACCCGCCCCACTCCTCCGGTACCGGGACGTCGCTGCCCTCGGGGAACCGGGCCTCGGCGTCGGCCATGGCCCGGTCGAGCGCTTCACGGTCGGGCACGGGACGGGACTGCTGCGACGCCCAGGCCCCGAGCCGGGAGCGGTGCGGGCGCCGCGAGAAGTAGGCGGCGACCGCCTCGACGGCGACCGGCGAGGCGACCCCGTCGACCCGCACCTGGCGTTCGAGCGGGTGCCACGGGAACAGCAACGAGCAGTGCGGGTTGGCGGCCAGCTCGCGGCCCTTGCGGGACCCGGTGTTGGTGAAGAACACGAAGCCGGCCTCGTCGAGACCCTTCAGCAGCACCATCCGCGAGGACGGCCGGCCGTCGGCCGACACCGTCGAGACGACCATCGCGTTCGGCTCGTGCAGCCCCGCGTCGGCAGCGTCGTCGAGCCACCGCCGGAACATGGTGACCGGGTCGCCCTCGAGATCGGGCTCGAGCAGGCCGCCCCGGGAGTACTCCGCGCGCAGGTCCGCGAGGTCCATCTGGTCGCGCCTCTCCATGGCAGTGACCCTAGGTGACCGAGCCAACGAGGGTGCAGAATGCGACGGCGGCGCCGCCCCCGGCGTCCCCCGACTGACAGGAGCCGCAGGTGACCGAGGTTCAGCCCGACGTGCAGCACGGCCTGGAGGGCGTCGTCGCCTTCGCCTCCGAGATCGCGGAGCCCGACAAGGAGGGCTCGGCGCTGCGCTACCGCGGCGTCGACATCGAGGAGCTCGTCGGCCGGGTCCCCTTCGAGAAGGTGTGGGGGCTGCTGATCGACGGCGCCTACGACCCCGGACTACCGCCGGCCGAGGCGTACAACATCCCGGTCCACACCGGCGACGTCCGCGTCGACGTCCAGGCCGCGATCGCCATGCTGGCGCCGGCGTTCGGCTTCCGGCAGACCTACGACATCAGCGACGAGCAGGCCCGCGAGGACCTCAGCCGGGTCGCCGTCATGGTGCTGTCGTACGCCGCCCAGGCCGCCCGTGGCCTGCACCTCCCGGTCGTGTCGCAGCGTGAGGTGGACGAGGGCCGCACCCTCGCCGAACGCTTCCTGATCCGGTGGAAGGGCGAGGCCGACCCCCGCCACGTCCGGGCGATCGACGCCTACTGGAGCTCGGCGGCCGAGCACGGCATGAACGCCTCCACGTTCACCGCCCGCGTCATCACCTCGACCGGCGCGGACGTGGCCGCGGCCTTCTCGGGCGCGATCGGCGCGATGAGCGGCCCGCTGCACGGCGGCGCCCCGTCCCGCGTGCTCGGCATGATCGAGGAGGTCGAGCGGCGCGACGACGCGGCGTCGTACGTCCGGGAGCTGCTCGACAACGGGGAGCGGCTGATGGGCTTCGGCCACCGGGTCTACCGCGCCGAGGACCCGCGCGCCCGCGTGCTGCGCCGCACGGCGCGGGAGCTCGACGCGCCCCGCTACGAGGTCGCCGAGGCACTCGAGAAGGCAGCGCTCACCGAGCTGCGCGAGCGCCGCCCCGACCGGGTGCTCGAGACCAACGTGGAGTTCTGGGCAGCGATCGTCCTCGACTTCGCCGAGGTCCCGGCACCGATGTTCACCTCGATGTTCACCTGCGCCCGGACCGGCGGCTGGTCGGCCCACATCCTCGAGCAGAAGCGGACCGGCCGGCTGATCCGCCCCTCGGCCGTCTACACCGGCCCCGCCGCCCGGGCCGCCACCGAGGTCCCCGGCTGGGACGACGCCTGGGCAGCGACCACCACCTGACCGCGAGGTGGCGGGGCGGGCCCCGACGTCCGACCGGCCGTCGGTGGATCGTGCTTGGATGCAGCATGACCTCTCGGGACGACTCCGCCACGCCCACCGCGACCCCGACCGCCGAGCCGGCCGTGGCCGCCCCGGGCGGCAGGGTCGCCCTCTGGGACGCCGAGGCGGTCACGTTCGACGAGGCGGCCGACCATGGCCTGCACGACCCGGACGTCCGCGAGGCGTGGCGCAGCCTGCTGGTCCCGCTGCTGCCCCCCGCCCCGGCTCGGGTCGCCGACCTCGGCTGCGGCACCGGCACGCTGTCGCTGCTGCTCGCCGAGGAGGGGCACGACGTGGACGGCGTCGACTTCTCCCCGGAGATGCTGCGCCACGCACGGGAGAAGGCGGCCTCGTCGCCGACCAGCGGCCGGGTCGACTTCGCGCTCGGCGACGCCGCCGAGCCACCGCTCGACGCCTGCGCGTACGACGTGGTCCTGAGCCGCCACGTGCTCTGGGCGATGCCCGACGCCGCGGCCGCGCTCACCCGGTGGATCGACCTGCTCGCGCCCGAGGGCCGGCTCGTCCTCGTCGAGGGGAGCTGGTCGACCGGCGCCGGGCTGAGCGCCGAGGAGACCGTCGCGCTGGTCGAGGCGACGGGCCGCACCGCCGTGATGCAGCGCCTCTGCGAGCCGTTGCTCTGGGGGCGGCCGGTCGACGACGACCGCTACGTCGTCGTCAGCCGCTGACCCGGACCCTGGTCCGGGGCGGCAGCCGGCGCGAGGCGGCTCAGCCCTGCGGCACGCGCCCGTCGTACCAGCTGGTGCGGCCCTTGCCACCCGGCCGGCTCAACGAGATGTGCATGTGGTCGCGGTGGCGCAGGGTCTTGGAGCACTTCTTCTTCCGCTTGCAGCTCGAGCTGAGGTAGTCGGTCCGCTCGAAGTGCCGCCACGAGGACCACGAGTGGTCGTTCCAGATGATGTACATGATCCCCATCCGGCGCGCCTTGGCGTGCTCGTTGCCCCGCCTGTCGGTGGCGAAGGCCAGGTCGAGGAAGTCGCGCGCGATCCTCCGGTCGCGCTTCTTCGTCGCGTCGAGGATCCAGTCGAAGGCCCGCCCCTCCTTGTGCTCGGAGGTTCCCCCGATCCTGCAACGACGCGACATCGGTCCCTCGCCGCCGCCGCGCCGGACGAGCCAGCGGGCCAGCGCCTTGGTGCCGGGCTTGGGCTTGGGGCTGCAGCGGGTCTGCGGCTGGTAGTCCGCGTAGTCCTCGATCGCGGCGCTCGCCGGCGCGGCCAGCGCCAGCAGGACCACGAGCGCGGTCAGGCAACCCGCGACGGAGCGGAAGACGTACGACATGGTGGATCCTCCCGAGAGTCGGCACCTGTCTGGACCAGGGCTCCTTCGAGGGTAGGCGCAACCCGGCGACGACGGGAGCGTCTCGCCGATTCTTTGTCTACTCGACCAGTTGCATTAGACTCCTCCCCGAGGGGAGTACCTCCACGGACTGATCCGGTCACTACGGCGCCTCGGCAGACGCCCCGGACGGTCGCCCGCCTCGTCGGGTGAGGGAGACCTCGGACCACCGCCGTCCGAGGAGGACCCTGTGCACATCACCGCTGCCGCCCCGGCATCCGCCGCCGGCCTCGACTCCATCGCCACGCCCGGCCTGTGGGCAGTGACGATCGGCGCCGTCGTGGCGCTGCTGGTCGTCGACTTCGTCATCACCCGCAGACCGCACGACGTCTCCATGCGCGAGGCGATCGCCTGGTCGGTGTTCTACGTCGCGCTCCCGCTGGCCTTCGGCGTCTACATCTGGTCGTCCCACGGCTCCGAGCGCGGGCTGGAGTACTACACCGGTTACCTGGTCGAGAAGTCGCTCAGCGTGGACAACCTGTTCGTCTTCATCCTGCTGCTCTCCGCCTTCGCGGTGCCGCGGGTGCTGCAGCAGCGGGTGCTGCTCTACGGCATCGTCGGCGCGCTGGTGCTCCGCGGCATCTTCATCGCGCTCGGCGCGGCGGCGCTTGCCCGCTTCGACTGGGTGTTCCTCGTGTTCGGCGCGATCCTGCTGCTCACCGGCGTGAAGCTGCTCCGCGACAACCTCGCCGGCGCCGACCACGCCGTCGACGTCTCCCAGCTGCGTGTGGTCCGGCTGGTCCGGCGATTCATGCCGGTCTCCGACGACTACGAGGGCACCCGCATGACTACCCGGATCGGCGGGCGCCGGGCCTTCACCCCCTTCGCCCTGGTCGTCGTCGCGGTCCTGGCCACCGACGTCGTCTTCGCCGTCGACTCGGTCCCCGCCGTCTACGGCATCACCGGCGACCCCTACCTCGTGTTCGCCACCAACGCCTTCGCCCTGCTGGGTCTGCGGGCGCTGTACTTCGTGCTCGAGGGCGCGCTCTCGAAGCTGGTCCACCTCGGCTACGGCCTGGCCGCGATCCTCGGCTTCATCGGCGTGAAGCTGGTGCTGCACTGGGCGCACATCGAGTGGCCGGCCGTCCCGGAGATCCCGACCCTCGCCTCGCTCGGCGTGATCATCGGCATCCTCGTGGTCACCACGCTGACCAGCCTGGCCGCTGCTCGCCGCGCCGAGGCCCGCGAGGGCGCGGGCGCCCCCGTCGAGCCGGAGGATCAGCTCGAGGAGAGCCGCTTGCCGTAGCACCGCGACAGCGGCGCGTGGCAGTAGAAGCCGAACTTCGGCACCTCCAGGTAGCCCGAGGACTCGTACAACGCGATGGCCTCGGGCTGCCTGAGCCCCGTCTCCAGGATCGCCACCTCGGCACCCGCCTCGGCGGCGGTGGCCTCGAGGTGGGCGAGCATCCGGCGGGCCAGCCCGAGGCCGCGGGCACCCGGGGCGACGTACATCCGCTTGATCTCGGCGGTCGCGGTCGACCCCAGGGCGGTGACGTCGTCGCGGCGCCGCCAGGCGCCCGACACCACGGCCCGCTCCTCGAGGTAGCCGACGAAGAAGCTGCCTCTGGGCGGGTCGAACATCGCCGGGTCGAGCGGGGTCTCGTCCTCGCCGCCGTAGCGGACGACGTACTCGGCCTGCACCTCGGCGATCAGCCGCATCGCGTCGGCGTGGCCGAAGCCGACCCGCTCGACGCGGAAGCCGGCCGCCCCGTTGTTCGGCCGGCGGGCCGTCCTACGGCTCGTCGGGTGGTCAGGCGATTGAGGAACCGCAGCCGTCACAGAACCGTGCCTCCTGGTCGTTGCGCACCCCGCACGAGCGACAGTACGGGCCGGCAGCCGGCGCCGCACCCGGATTCTCGCCGGTCCGGTGGCCCGCCCGGTCGTCGACCGTGCGGCCGACGCCGAGGACGCCCTCGCCGTCGGTGAGGTACGCCGCGCTGTCCTTGACCACGGGCATCGTCTCGCCCGCGCCGTACCGGGCCGCGGCGCCCATGAAACCCGCCTGCAACAGCATGAGCGAGGCGCCGATCAGGGGCAGCCCGCCGATGAACGCCGCGACGTGGAGGCCCTCGGGGCCTGCCCATGAGTCGTTCCCGAACACGTTGACCACGCCCCACGCGAAGACGCCCAGGGAGATGGGCAGCAGCACGAGACCGGCGATTCGAAAGAAGGTGCGGACGCCGGCCTGCTGGGCCAGGCCCGGACGCGGTGCGTTGCTCATGGAATGCCCCCCGGAAGACGTGTGGTGTCCGTGACACAATAGGGCCGCTGACAGCGTCGTCAGGTCCACCGCACGCCATCACGGAAGGCTGCCGCATGAGCGACGCCCCTCAGATCCCCGCCGACCTGCTGCCGTCCGACGGCCGCTTCGGCGCCGGTCCCTCGAAGATCCAGACGAGCCACCTCGACGCGCTGGCCGCCACGGGCACCTCCCTCATGGGGACCTCCCACCGCCAGGCGCCGGTGAAGAAGACCGTGGGCCGGGTCCGCGAGGGCCTCGCCGCGCTGTTCGGGCTGCCGGAGGGCTACGAGGTCGTCCTCGGCAACGGCGGTGCGACGGCGTTCTGGGACATCGCGACGTTCGGGCTGATCCGGGAGAAGAGCCAGCACCTGTCGTTCGGCGAGTTCTCGGCCAAGTTCGCCAAGGCGGCCCAGCAGGCGCCGTGGCTGGCCGACCCGTCGGTGGTCGAGGCGGCCCCCGGGACGTTGCCCGAGCCGGCCGCCGAGGACGGCGTCGACGCCTACGCGTGGGCGCACAACGAGACGTCCACCGGCGTCATGGCTCCCGTACGCCGCCCCGCCGGCGCCGCCGACGACGCGCTGGTGCTGGTCGACGCCACCTCGGGAGCCGGCGGCCTGCCCGTCGACATGGCCGAGGTCGACGCCTACTACTTCGCGCCGCAGAAGTCCTTCGCGTCCGACGGGGGCCTGTGGCTGGCCGTCATGTCGCCTCGAGCGCTCGCCCGGGTCGACGAGATCGCCGCGACCGACCGGTTCGTGCCCGCGTTCTTCGACCTGCCGACCGCGGTCGACAACTCCCGCAAGAACCAGACCTACAACACCCCGTCGGTCGCCACGCTCTTCCTCATGGCCGAGCAGCTCGACTGGATGAACGCCCACGGTGGCCTCACCGGGATGGTCGAGCGGACCACGGCGAGCTCCGACGCGCTCTACGGGTGGGCCGAGAAGACGTCGTACACCTCGCCGTACGTGCAGGACCCCGAGCACCGCTCGCTCGTCATCGGCACCATCGACTTCGACGAGTCGATCGACGCGGCCGCCATCGCCGCGACGCTGCGGGCCAACGGCATCGTCGACACCGAGCCCTACCGCAAGCTCGGCCGCAACCAGCTGCGCATCGCGATGTACCCCGCAGTCGAGCCGGCCGACGTCGAGGCGCTGACCGCCTGCATCGACCACGTGGTGGAGCGGCTCGCCTGAGACCCCTCAGAAGCGCGCCGTGATCGCGTCGTACGACGACGCGGAGTACGCCACGAGCCGGGCCTCCTCGACCTGCGTCGGGGAGGCCCGGAGCGTCTCCAGGGCCGCGTCGATGGCGTCCTCGAGCGGCCAGGCGTAGATGCCGGCGCTGATCAGCGGGAAGGCCAGGGTCGCCGCGCCGAGCTGGTCGGCCACCTGCAGCGCACGCGCGTAGCAGGAGGTCAGCAGGCTGCGGTCGGTCTCGCCCGCGCCGTGGTTGGGCCCCACGACGTGGATGACCCATCGTGCCGGCAGCTCGCCTGCCGTGGTCCAGCCGGCGTCACCGGTCGCGAGGCCGTGCGGGAAGCGCCGGACGCAGTCCTCCAGCACGGCGGGGCCGCCCGCCGCGTGGATGGCGCCGTCGACTCCCCCGCCGCCCCGCATCCGGCGGTTGGCCGCGTTGACGACCGCGTCGACCTGCTGCCGGGTGATGTCGCCCTGCACGACGGTGATCTCCATGGCTCCAGGCCTACCACCCCGCCGCCCGAGCCGGGAGGTCCGGCCGAGGCCGCGGCTCGGGTCAGCGGAGCAGCCGGAGGACGGCGCGCTCGAGCGCGGCCTGGCGGTCGTCGACCCGCTCGTAGTGCCTCCGGGTCGCGGTGGAGATGGTGCGGCCCTGCTCGTAGGCGTCCACGACGCGCGGGTCGACGTACGACGACCGGGCGAGCGTCGGGGTGTTGCCGAGGAAGTCCGCGACCTCCTTCATGGCGGCGCTGACGGCGCGCTTGCGCGAAGCCTTGGAGGTGCCCTTCTCGTCGGTGTCGGCGAGCGAGGCGGCGGCGATGACGGTGGCGTGCCAGGTCCGGAAGTCCTTGGCCGTGGCGTCGAGCCCGGTGGTCTCCCGGACGTAGTCGTTGACGGTCGCGGCGTCGAGGGGACGCCACCGGCGGCCGTCCTTCCACGCCAGCAGCCGGTCGCCCCCGCCCCGGCGGCGGCGCATGGTGTCGAGCGCATCGATCACGGCCTCGTCGTCGATCTCGATGCAGTGCTCCACCCCGGACTTGCCGTTGAAGCAGAACACCAGGTGGTCACGACGACGACGCACGTGCCGCCGCTCCAGCGTGGTCAGCCCAAAGCTGCCGTTCTGGTCGGCGTACACGTCGTTGCCGATCCGGAAGTACCCGAGGTCGAGCAGCCGTACGGCGACCGCGCAGCCGCGCTTCAGCTCCATCCCCTCGGTGCCGAGGTCGGTCAGCACCTGCTCCCGCGCCCTCGACAGCGCCTTGCCGAACTGCAGCACCCGGTCGAACTTCTCCGCGTCGCGCCGGCTGCGCCACTGCGGGTGGTAGAGGTACTGGCGGCGGCCCGCGTCGTCGGTGCCGACCGCCTGCAGGTGGCCGTTCTCGTGCGGGGTGATCCACACGTCCTGCCAGGCAGGCGGGATGACGAGGTCCTTGCAGCGCTGAGTGTCCTCGTCGCAGAGGCGCGCGCCGTTCTCGTCGAGGAAGACGAAACCGCGACCCGCGCGGCGCCGCGTCCAGCCGGGCTGGTCCGGCGAGGTCCTGCGGAGGCGTGGCACGCGGTCACCCTAGCCACCTCCTGGTCGCGGCCGGGGTGGACCGGTGGCCCGGCCCGGGGCCGACCCGCGGCTTCACCACGGCATGTGGCCGAACCTGCACTTCCCGAGGGTCCTGCACCACGGGAGGTGCAGGTTCACCACGGGACCATGGTGAAGCCACAGCAGCCGATCAGCGGCGTCGGAACACCCAGGCGAGGCCGACCAGCGCCGCCAGTCCGATCCAGCCGGTGAGGAACCACGGCCAGGCCGGGCGCTCGCGGGCGAACTCGTCGGGCTGCTGCACGGGCTCGCCGGAGACCGGAGCGGATCCCGTCTCCTCCCCCTCCGGCTCCGCGGGCTCCGATGGGCCGTCACCCGCCATCGCCGCCGCCACCGAGTCGGGCAGCGGGACCCGGTGCACCGGCGAGTTCCGTCCCTCGGTGCTCACGTAGACCGCACCGTCGTCGCCGACGGCGATGCCCTCGCCCTGCTGCACGTCGGGCAGGTCGAACGACCCGACCTCCTGCAGCGAGGGGAACGCGTAGACGACCGCGCGGCCGTAGTCGCGCAGCACGAGGTGCCGGCCGTCTGGGAAGAAAGCGCCGTCGGTGGCCAGCGACATGACCCGCCCGACCTCGGTCAGCCGGTTGGGCCGGTCGGCACTCAGCCGCCGGGGCGCCTCGTAGAGGGTGCCACCGAGGACCACCTTGCTGGCGACGTACAGCCGGCCGCTGACCGGGTGGTGCAGCAGCGTCTCGGCGTCGACGGCGCCGCCCGGGTAGGTCAGCGAGTACGTCGCCGGGTCGACCGTGCGGGCGCCGTCACCGAGCGGGACCCGGGCCACCTCGATGGTGGAGCGCTGCTTGGGGTTGTCGCCGATGTCGCCGACCCAGACCTCACCCGCGCCGGCCGGGGCGAGCGCCTCCACGTCGACGGGCGACTCGCTCCACGTGGTCACGCCGACCGTGCGGCCGCTGTTGCCGTCGACGACGAAGACCCGGCCGGTGTCGCCCGAGTCGTTGACCGTCGCGAACCGGCCCCCCGTGGCGACCAGGCCGCTCGACTCCACGATCTCGGGGTCCTGGAAGCGGAACAGCACGTCGGCCGCCGGGGCCGCCGACGCCGGTCCGACGAGGGTCCCGACGAGGAACGGCACCGCCACGGCGACGGCCCACAGCCGGTCACCCACGAGTCGCTCCTCCCTGCGACGACAGCAGCTCCGCCAGCCGCGGCCGGACCTGCCAGGCCGTGACCAGCTCGTCGTACTCCTTGCGGACGCCGCCGCCCTTGACGGGCGAGCCGGTGCGCACCGCGCGCAGCAACGTGTTGCGCGGCGTGTGCTGGGACTCGACGAACTGGACGACGTCGACGCGGTAGCCCTCGAGCCGCAGCAGCGACGCGCGCAGCGCGTCCGTCAGCGTGTCGGCGAACCGCTCGCGCAGGATGCCGTGCCGGGTGAGGGCGGCGTACGGCGCGGGCGTGGGGCTCCTGCGCAGCTGCGCCGCGATGTCGTGGTGGCAGCAGGGCGCGGCCAGCACCAGCGGCGCGTCCCACTGCACGGCGCGGGCGAGCGCCTCGTCGGTGGCGGTGTCGCACGCGTGCAGCGCGAGCACCACCTCGGGCGGCTGCGTCAGCTCCGCGCCGGCGATCGAGCCGACGACGAACTCGGCGTCCACGCCGAGCCGACCGGCCACCTCGGTGTTGTGCTCGCGCGACTGCTCCTTGACGTCGACCCCGACGAGGTGGACCGGCAGCCCCTTCACGTGGCCGAGGTAGCGCTGCGCCGCGAAGGTCAGGTAGGCGTTGCCGCAGCCGAGGTCGACGATCCGCAGCGGGTCGTCCGCGGTGGGCCGGCGCAGGTGGCCGCGGTCGAGCGCGTCGGTGAGCGCCGCGTCGAGCAGCCGCAGGAACTCCTCGACCTGGCGGTACTTCGCCTGCCGGCTGGGCTTGACCCGGCCGTCGCGGTCGGAGATGCCGAGCGCGACCAGGACCGGGTCGTCCTCGGGCAGCAGCCGCTCCTTGTCGCGGTCGTGGCCCCGGTCGACCTCCACCTCGGCCTCGCGGTCCCTGGTGTGGACGACCGCCTCGAGCTTCTTGGTCACCCGCACCTGGTGGGTCTGCGTGGTGGTCTCGACGTGCCAGTTGCCGAACGGCTCGTCGAGCAGATCGTCCACGGCGTCACGGGCGGCGTCGCCGGCGAGGTGGTTGGAGGTGTGCGCCTGCGTGGCGTCGTACGCCGTGACCTGGAGGTGGCGGCCGGCCTTGAGGTCGACGTAGCGCAGCTCGACCCGCCGCCAGCGCGGCTGCTCCCCCTTCTGCCGGCCGGAGGCGACGGCCTTGACGAGCGTGTCGGGGTCGAGCAGGTGGCCGCGCATCCGCGCGAGCGCCCGGAGCAGCGGCTCGCTCATCGGTTGAGCACCGCCGCGACGAGGACGATCAGCAGGAGCCCGCCCAGCGCCGCGGGGATGACGAGTCGGCGGTGACGGGGGTTCACGCGTCGAGTCTAGAGACCAGCAGTTCACCGAGGTGCATCGCCCGCACGCCCGCGAGGTCGGCCAGCTGGTGGCGGCAGGACAGCCCGTCGGCGAGCACGACGGCGCCCGGGTGGGCGCGCACCGCCGGCAGCAGGTGGGTCTCCGCGATCGCGACCGACGTGCCCCAGCGGCCGTCCTCCATCCCCCAGCTGCCGGCGAGGCCGCAGCAGCCGGGGACCCGCACCACCTCGGCGCCTGCCTGCCGCAGCAGCGACGCGTCGGCCGCCCAGCCGAGGACGGAGGCGTGGTGGCAGTGGGGCTGGGCGACGACGGTGGTGCCGGTCAGGTCGGGCGGGGCCCAGCCGATCCGGACGAGCAGCTCGGCCAGCGTCAGCAGCCCGCCGGCCACGACCTCCGCCCGAGGGTCGTCGGTGAGCTCCCGGGCGTCGCCGCGCATCGTCGCGAGGCAGGACGGCTCGAGGCCGACGAGCGGCGTCCCGTCCTCGACGTACGGCGCGAGCGTGGCGACGGCGTGCTCCACCCGGCGGCGGGCCCCGTCGAGCTGGCCGGTGGTGAGCCAGGTCAGCCCGCAGCAGGCCGCCTCCGGCACCACGCCGACGCTCAGGCCGGCCGCCTCGAGCAGCCGTACCGCGGCCTGCCCACTCTGGGGCAGGAAGCGGTCGGTGAAGGTGTCGGCCCACAGCCACACGTCCGGCCGGCCGGTTGTCCGGTCGGCGGCGCGGCGGCCGGCAGCCAGGCTGCGGAACGACCGGCGAGCCGGCCGCGGCAGGCTGCGCCGGCGGTCGACACCGGCGACGACCTTGGCGACCCGTCCCAGCGGACCCGCGGCGAGGACCCCGGCCGCGCCCGCCACCGGGGCGGCGAGCGCCAGCCACTGCGGGAGCCGGCCCAGCGCGTAGTGGCTGCGGGGGCGGCGGCGACCCGACCACGTCTGGTGCAGCACCTCCGCCTTGTAGGTCGCCATGTCGACACCGGTCGGGCAGTCCGACGCGCAGCCCTTGCAGGCCAGGCAGAGGTCGAGGGCGTCGTGCAGCGCCGGGTCGGCGAGGCCCGCGACGAGCTCGCCGTCGAGGGCCTCCTGCAGCACCCGCGCCCGGCCGCGTGTGGAGTCCTTCTCCTCGCGCGTGGCCTGGTGGGACGGGCACATCACTCCGCCGGGCGAGGACGAGAGCGCCGCGACGCACTTGCCGACTCCCGTGCAGCGGTGGGCGGCCGCGGCCAGCGAGCCGCCGTCGTGGGTGAGCCGCAGCGCGGTGCGCACCAGAGCGGCACGCCGGGCTGGGCGCAGGTCGGCGTCGAGCGGCGCCGGGTCGACGAGCACGCCCGGGTTGAGCAGGTTGTCGGGGTCGCAGGCCGCCTTCACCGCGCCGAACAGCTCCAGCGACTCCGCGTCGTACATCAGCGGCAGCAGCTCCGACCGTGCCCGGCCGTCGCCGTGCTCGCCGGAGAGCGAGCCGCCGTGGCCACGCAGCGCGCGGGCGGCCTCCTGCAGGAAGGTGCGGAACCGCGCCCCGCCGTCTTCGAGGTCGAAGTCGATCCGGACGTGGACGCAGCCGTCGCCGAAGTGGCCGTAGGGCACGCCCTGCAGGCCGTGCTCGTCAAGCAGCGCGTCGAAGTCCCGCAGCCACGCGCCGAGCCGGTCGGGCGGCACCGCGGCGTCCTCCCACCCGGAGTACGCCGGCCGGCCGAGGCTGCGCGCCGCGAGACCGGCGCCGTCCTCCCGGATCCGCCACAGCGCGGCGGCCTCGGCGGGGTCGGTCACGGCCCGGGCGCCGACGGCGCCGGCCACCGCGACGAGGTCCGGAAGGACCGCCTCCGGCGCCAGCCCGGCGACCTCGACGAGCAGCCAGCCGGCGCCGCGCGGCATCGCGGGGACGGGCGTCCCCGCGGCGCGGACCAGGTCGACGATCCGGGCGTCGAGGCCCTCGCAGGCCACCATCCGGCCGGCCTCGTGGCGGCCCGCGAGGAGCAGTCCGGGCACGGCGTCGGCCGCCTCCGCCATGGACGGGTAGCCCAGCACCAGCAGCCGGCGGTGGGGCTCCTCCTCGACCAGCTCGACGGTCGCCTCGAGGACGATCCCCAGCGTGCCCTCGGAGCCGACGAGGAACCGGTCGAGCCGACGGTGCTCGGGCAGCAGGTGCTCCAGTGAGTAGCCGCTGACCTGGCGCGAGAACCGGCCGAAGGTCGTGCGGACGTGCGGCAGGTGGGCGTCGACGATCTCGTGGAGCCGGTGGCCGGCGTCGCCGCCGCCGGCGTCGCGGGTGTCGACCACCTCGCCGGTGCCGAGGGCCACCCTCAGCCCCGCGACGTTGTCGGCCGTCCGGCCGTAGCCCAGCGCCCGCGAGCCGCAGGCGTTGTTGCCGATCATCCCGCCGACGGTGCAGCGCGAGTGGGTCGACGGGTCGGGGCCGAAGCGCAGCCCGTGGCGGGCCGCGGCGGCCTGGACGTCGGCGTGGACCGCTCCCGGCTCGACGGTCGCGGTCCGCGCCTCCGGGTCGACCTCCAGCACCCGACCGAGGTGGCGGGCGGTGTCGACGACGAGGCCGGGGCCGACGGCGTTGCCGGCGATGGAGGTCCCCGCGCCGCGCATCGTGAGCGGCGTCCCGGTGGCGCGGGCGACCTCGAGGACGGCGGGCAGCTCGTCGGCGTGCCGGGGCCGGACCACGACCTGTGGCACCACCCGGTAGAGGGAGGCGTCCGAGGAGTAGAGGGCCCTCGCCAGCGTGGAGTCGTCGACGTCCTCGACGCCGCGGCGTCGCAGCTCGGCGAGGACCTCCGCGGTCACGGCCGGCTCACCACAGCTCCAGCGACCGGCCGATGATCCCGGCGAGGTCGTCGGCGGTGACGTCGCGCGGCGCGGTCGCGAGCAGCCGCTGCTGCTGCAGCGCGCCGCCGACGAGGTCGTCGACGTCGTCCTTGCCGTAGCCGACGGCAGCCAGGCCGGGCGGCAGCCCGACGTCGCGCATCAGGGAGGTCAGCACCCCGGCCAGCACGTCCGGCCCGTCGCCGGTCGCGGTCGGGTCGAGCAGCCGGGCCGCCCGCAGGTGGCGGTCGGGGGAAGCCTCGAACGTGAACCGGAACGCCTCCGGCGCGGTCAGCGCGACCGCCATGCCGTGCGGCACGATCGGCTCGTCGGCCGGGTAGCCCTCAGGCCGGTAGTCGCGGACCCGGCCGGCGACCGGGTAGGCGTTCGCGTGCGGCACGTGGACGCCGGCGTTGCCGAAGCCGAGACCCGCCATGGTGGCCGCCAGCGCCATCTGCTCGCGGGCGGCCTCGTCCTGCCCGTCGCGCACGGCCGTCCGGAACGCCCCGGCCAGCAGTCCGAGCGCCCGCTCCGCCCACAGGTCCGAGATCGGGTTGGCGCCGCAGTAGGGGACCCGCTGCTCGGGTTCCTTGGCCCCGAAGTCGGCGTACCAGCGGGCGGTGTAGCTCTCCAGCGCGTGGCACAGGATGTCCATCCCCGCGCAGGCGGTCACCATGGCCGGCTGCGTCACGGTCAGGGCCGGGTCGACGACTGCGAGGGTGGGGCGCAGCCGCGGGTGGCTGATGCCGGTCTTGACGTGCAGCGACAGCACGTCGAGCACGCAGATCGTCGTCGACTCGCTGCCGGTGCCGGTCGTGGTCGGGACCGCCACCAGTGGCAGCAGCGGGTGGTCGGGCGCCCGGCCGCCGCCCACCGGCACATTGACGTAGTCCATCAGCTCGCCGGGGTTGGTCAGCATCAGGTCGACGGCCTTGGCGGTGTCGATCGCGGAGCCGCCGCCGACCGCGACGACCGCGTCGAACGGCCCGGCCCCGCGCGCGAACGCCACCGCCTCCACCAGAGAGGCGTCGGTCGGCTCGACGTGCACCCGGTCGTACGTCGTCACCTCGAGGCCGCAGCCCGCCATCCGGTCGGCGACCCGCGCCGGGTGGCCGGTGGCGGCCACACCGGGGTCGGTCACCAGCAGCACGCGGCGCGCGCCGAGCTGGAGCAGGTCGTGCCCGATCTCGTCGGACGCGCCGCGGCCGAGCTTGAGCGCGGGCGCGCCGTAGGTGAAGACGGTCTCCGTCATGGCGTCCCCCGGAGCTGGTCGAGCACCTGCAGCGCGTGGAGCACGACGTCGAGCACGGGCACCCGGCCCGCGCGCACGTCGGCGAACGGCACCCAGGCGACGTCGTCGGTGGTGCCGTCGAGCTCGACGAGCCGGGGCTCGGCGTCGTCGGGCACGGTGGCGTCGAAGAGCAGGTGCACGCCGTGGAAGTCCTCGTGGCGGCCGGTCGGGGCGGTGCCGTCGAACCGGGCGTCGTGGACGTCGAGCAGCTCCCCCACGTGGCACTCGAGGCCGGTCTCCTCGGCGACCTCGCGCACCAGCGCGGACCGCGGCGACTCGCCGTGGTCGACGCCGCCGCCGGGCAGCGTCCAGCGGCCCGGGTGGGCGCCGATCCCGGAGATCCGGGTCAGCAGCAGCCCGTCGCCGCGGGTGATGACGGCGTAGGCCGCGAGCCGCTGCCGCTGGAACGGCTGATGGTCGGCGAGAGCCTCCAGCACCATCGGCACGACCGGGACGGCCCCGGAGAGCACGTCGGCCACCGGCACCCAGGCCGACGCCATGGTCGACCCGTCCTCCTCGAGCACTCGCGGCGGCGGCGAGTCGGCGGGTACCCACCCGTCGTACACGATGCGCAGCGCGTGGGCGTCCACCCGGCGTCCCTCCCGCCAGGCGGCGGGCAGGTGGGCGGAGTAGACGCGGGCGGTGTCCCCCACCGCGGCGTCCAGCCCGGTCTCCTCCTTGACCTCGCGGACGACGGCGTCGCGGGGGTCCTCGCCGTGGTCGAGCCCGCCCCCGGGCAGCGTCCACAGCTCGTCGCTGGTCACGGCGGGCGCGAGCCGGCTCAGCAGGATGCGCTCGTCGCGCAGGATGACGGCGTACGCCGCCACGCGCTGCCGCTTCGGAAGACTGCCCACGGGGACAACCTAGGGCAGGGCAGGTTCCCCGGACGCCCTCGAGCCCGCTCCCCCGCGGACCGGGGCGGACCTCACACGTCGTCCGAGAGCCTGATCTCGACCATGAGCTCGTCGGCCAGGCCCTCGAGCATCCCGCGGAGCTCGTCGGTGCCGGCGTCGGGCGGCGCGACGAGGACGGCCCGCGCCTCGAAGAGCGTGCCGCCGGCCATCGGGGCCTCGCGCACGTCGGTGGCGAGCTCCTCGATGCTCACCCGGCGCTCGGCCAGCGCGGCCGAGATCTCGGCGACGATGCCGGGACGGTCGGCGCCGAGCAGGTCGAGGTGGAGTCGCTGCGTGACCGGCTCGGCGGGCACGTCGGTCGGGTCGACGGTGACCCGCAGCCCCGACCCCTCGAGGGCGCGCAGGTCAGCGATCAGCGCGTCGCGGCGGTCGTCCGCGACCGCCACCAGCAGCACGCCGGCGAACTTGCCGGCCAGCCGCGCGAGCTGGCTGCGCTCCCAGCTCGCGCCGTGGGCGGTGATCGGGGCCGACAGTGCGGACACCAGGCCGGGCCGGTCGTCACCGATGACCGTGAGGAGCAACGTCGCCATGTCGACAACCTAGCGGCCCCCCAGACCCCGAGCCGGGGTCGATCAGTCCAGCGGCCCCCAGACGGGCGGGATCGCCGAGCGGGGCACGTGGTCGTACACCGCCGCCTCCCGGCGGTCCGGGGCGTGGCCGCCGAGGTGGGCGGGGAACCACGGTGCCTGCTCGCCGGGCCGCGGCCGGTGCTCGGGCAGCGCCTGCAGCTCCTCGAGCGCCGCGGTGAGGGCCAGGCCGAGGCGGCCGGTCGCCGCCGTGAGGTCGTCACCGGGGGCGACGCGGAGCGGTTCACCGAACCGCACGTCGACCGTGCGGCCCCGTCGCAGGCTCGGCCGCGGGCCCCGCCCGTCGACGGGCCGGCCGACGCTCCAGATCCGCTGGCTCCCCCAGATCGTCACCGGCACGACCGGGACGCCGGTCTCCCGCGCGAGCGAGGCCACACCGGGCATCAGCGCCCGGACCGTGTAGGAGTAGGAGATGCCCGCCTCCGGGAACGCGCACACGGTCTCCCCGTCGCGCAGCAGGGCGCGGGCGCCGAGGTACGCCGCAGCGGGAGCAGTGCGGTCGACGGGCACGTGCCGCATCGCGGTCATCGCGCGGCCGACGAACGGGGCGTGCCACACGTCGTGGCGGCACAGGAAGCGCACCGGCAGCCGGCGCCGCCAGGCCGCCTCCGCGACGAAGACGAAGTCGGGGTAGGAGACGTGGTTGGCGGCCAGCAGCACGGGCCCGTCGCCCGCACCCGGCAGCCGGTCGAGGCCGCCGACACGGACGGTGACACCGAGCGCCCGCAGCGCGACGTGGCCGGCCGCCACGGTGGCGCGGTACCACCCCAGCCCCGCCATGCCGTCAGTCCCCCGGCTCAGGAGAAGGGGGGTCGGTGGTCGCGGGCCAGCGAGCGTCGTCCCGCCCAGCGCCAGACCCGCGCCGCGCGGTCGCGGTCCTCGTCGGTCACGAGGTTGCCCATCCAGCGCAGCGCCAGCGTCATCATCCAGTCGGAGCGCATGCCGGCCGGGCCCAGCGTGGGCAGCAGACGCGGCACGGTCACCAGCCCGGCGAGGCGGCGGGCGATCGAGAACGCCTCGCCGTAGTGCTCGCGCAGCAGCGCCGGCCACACGGTGCCGAGGTCGGCGTCGAGCCCGTCGGCTGCCAGGATCTCGGCCACGACCCGACCGGTCTCGAGGCCGTAGTCGATGCCCTCGCCGTTGAGCGGGTTCACGCAGCCGGCGGCGTCGCCGATGAGCGCCCAGTTGCGGCCGGCAACGCCGGAGACGGCGCCGCCCATCGGCAGCAGCGCGGAGGTGGGGGCCCGCAGCTCGTCGCCGAGCCGGAACTCCTCGCGCCGCTGCGAGGCGTAGAAGGACATGAGCGGGCGGAGCGCGACGTTGGCGGGCCGCTTGGCGGTGGCGAGCGTGCCGACGCCGAGGTTCACCTCGCCGTTGCCGAGCGGGAAGATCCAGCCGTAGCCCGAGAGGATCTCGCCGGACTCGCCGCGCAGCTCGAGGTGGGAGCTGATCCACGGGTCGTCGGAGCGGTCGGAGGTGACGTAGCTGCGACCGGCGACGCCGTAGACGGTGTCGCGGTGCCACTCGCGGCCGAGCGCCTTGCCGAGGGGCGAGCGCACCCCGTCGGCCACGACCAGCGCGCGGCAGGCGACCTCGAAGGATTCGCCGGCGCCGGTGCGGAACATCACCGCCGCGACCCGCTCGCCGTCACGGCGTACGTCGATCGCGCGGGCGTCGTCGACCGCGGTGGCGCCCGCCTTGATGGCGGTCGTGCGCAAGTGGTCGTCGAGCTCGGTGCGGGCGACCGCGGAGCCCCATGCCGGAAGCGACCCGCCGGGCCACGGCAGGTGCAGGGTCTGGCCGAAGCCATGGGCCCGCAGGCCCTGGTTGACGGTGTGCGCGCGGAGCCAGTCCTCGAGGCCGAGCCGCGAGAGCTCCGCGACGGCGCGGGGCGTGAGCCCGTCGCCGCAGGTCTTGTCGCGGGGGAAGACCGCCGCGTCGGCGAGCACCACGTCGAGGCCCTGGCGTGCCGCCCACGCGGCGGCGGCCGACCCGGCCGGGCCGGCGCCGACGACGAGGACGTCGGTCGCGGTCGGAGTGCTCACCCGACGATCCTCTCAGGCCCGGCCAACTCGCCGGAAATCACCTCAGGCCCCTCAGACACGGAACCGCGCCCGTTCCTCCCCCGCCCACGCGGCCGCGATGCGCTCGCGCGGGTCGTCGCGCATCTGCGGCAGCGCGTCGACGGGGAACCAGGCGACGTCCACCGACTCGTCGTCGGCCACGCGCGCCTCGCCCGACACCCAGGTGCACGCGAACACGTGGTCGAGGTAGCTGGTCCGGTCGCCGTTCGGGTAGGTCACCGGGCCGACGACGCCGACGGAGGCCAGCCGGTCGACCGTGATCTCGACGCCGGTCTCCTCCAGGGCCTCGCGCCGCGCTGCGACCGCCGGCTCCTCCCCCGGGTCCACGATCCCGGTCACCGGCGTCCACTCGAGGTTGTCCGACCGCTGCACCAGCAGAACCTCGTCGCCGCGGCGGACCACCGCGGTCACCCCCGGCAGCCACAGCTCGGTGGTGCCGACGAGACGGCGCAGCTCGACGATGAACGCGGGGATCGGCATGCCCTGACCCTACGAAATGACAGCGGCCCCGCTCCCGTGGAGGGAGCGGGGCCGCGGTGTCAGTCAGACGACGACGTCAGCTCTGGTACGAACTTGGTTTCGACACGCGTCACGCAGCCCCGCTGACGCGGGATCTGCGTCGACGCTGCTCAACCTGGTTCGTTCCACCAGAGCGGAGCGCTTCGCGCTCAGCTCTGGTACGAACCAAAGTCGAAGTCGTCGAGGGCGACCGCCTGGCCGGTGCCGGCACCGAACTCGTAGTCGTACGAGTCGTAGCCAGTGACGGAGTAGGCCGCCGCACGGGCCTCCTCGGTCGGCTCCACCCGGATGTTGCGGTACCGCTCGAGGCCGGTACCAGCCGGGATCAGCTTTCCGATGATCACGTTCTCCTTCAGGCCGCGCAGCGAGTCGGAGCGACCGTGGATCGCCGCGTCGGTGAGGACGCGGGTGGTCTCCTGGAAGGAGGCTGCCGACAGCCACGACTCTGTGGCCAGCGAGGCCTTCGTGATGCCCATCAGGACCGGACGGCCCGAGGCCGGCTTGCCACCCTCGGAGACGACCCGACGGTTCTCCTCCTCGAAGAGCACACGGTCGACGAGGTCGGACGGCAGCAGGTTGGTGTCGCCGGACTCGATGACCGTGATCCGGCGCAGCATCTGCCGGACGATGATCTCGATGTGCTTGTCGTGGATCGACACGCCCTGCGAGCGGTACACCTGCTGGACCTCGTCCACCAGGTGCTCCTGCGCCTTGCGGACACCGAGGACGCGCAGCACGTCCTGCGGGTCGGGGGTACCGACCGTCAGCATCTGGCCGACCTCGATGTGGTCGCCGTCGGCGACCAGCAGGCGGGACCGCTTGGAGACGGGGTACTCCTGGACCTCGGAGCCGTCGTCGGGGGTGACGATGACCTTGCGGGCCTTGTCGGTCTCCTCGATCTCCACGCGACCGGCGGCCTCGGAGATCGGCGAGCGACCCTTCGGGGACCGGGCCTCGAAGAGCTCGACGACGCGGGGCAGACCCTGCGTGATGTCGTCGGCCGACGCCACACCACCGGTGTGGAAGGTACGCATGGTCAGCTGCGTGCCCGGCTCACCGATCGACTGGGCGGCGATGATGCCGACGGCCTCACCGATGTCGACCAGCTTGCCGGTGGCCAGCGAGCGGCCGTAGCACTTCGCGCAGGTACCGGTGCGGGCGTCGCAGGTCAGCACGGAGCGGACCTTGACCTCCTCGATGCCGGCCGCGACGAGTTCGCCGATCTTGACGTCGCCGAGGTCCTCACCGGCACCGGCGAGCACCTCGCCCGTCTCCGGGTGGGTGATCTCGACGGCCGCCGAGCGGGCGTACGCCGCGGTCTCGGCGTTCTCGGCCTTGACGACCGTGCCGTCCTCGCGACGCTCGCCGATCCGCTTCGGCAGACCACGCTCGGTGCCGCAGTCGTCCTCACGGATGATGACGTCCTGCGAGACGTCCACCAGACGACGGGTCAGGTAACCCGAGTCGGCGGTACGCAGCGCGGTGTCGGCGAGACCCTTGCGGGCACCGTGCGTGGAGATGAAGTACTCCAGCACGGAGAGTCCCTCGCGGAAGTTCGCCTTGATCGGCCGCGGGATGATGTCGCCCTTCGGGTTGGCCACCAGACCACGCATGGCCGCCACCTGACGGATCTGCATCATGTTTCCGGAGGCACCGGAGTCGACCATCATGTAGATCGGGTTGGCCCGGTCGAAGTTCGCCTCCATGGCCCGCGCGACGTCGTTCGACGCCTGCGTCCAGATCTCGATGAGCTCCTGGCGGCGCTCCTCGTCGGTGACCAGACCGCGCTCGAACTGCTTCTGGACCTTCTCGGCCTGGGCCTCGTACTCGGCGAGGATCTCGGCCTTGTTGTCCGGCGTGACGACGTCCTCGATGGACACGGTGACACCGGAGCGGGTGGCCCAGTGGAAGCCGGCGTCCTTGAGCGCGTCGAGCGAGGCGGCGACCTCGACCTTGGTGTAGCGCTCGGCAAGGTCGTTGACGATCGCGCCGAGGGCCTTCTTGCCGACCTCGAAGTTCACGTACGGGTAGTCGGCGGGCAGGGTGTCGTTGAACAGCGTGCGACCCAGGGTGGTGTCGAGGGTCAGCGAGCGACCCTCCTCCCAGTCGGCGAGCTCGAGGTCGAGCGGCGGGACGATGTCGTCGAGCCGGATCCGGACCTTGCTCTGCAGCGAGAGCTCGCCACGGTCGAACGCCATGATCGCCTCGGCCTGCGAGCCGAAGGTGCGGCCCTCGCCCGGCTCACCGTCGCGCTCGGCGGTGAGGAAGAAGAGGCCGATGATCATGTCCTGCGTCGGCATGGTCACGGGGCGACCGTCCGACGGCTTGAGGATGTTGTTCGTCGACAGCATCAGGATCCGCGCCTCGGCCTGGGCCTCGGCGGACAGCGGCAGGTGCACCGCCATCTGGTCGCCGTCGAAGTCGGCGTTGAACGCCGAGCAGACGAGCGGGTGGATCTGGATGGCCTTGCCCTCGATCAGCTGCGGCTCGAAGGCCTGGATGCCGAGGCGGTGCAGCGTGGGCGCACGGTTCAGCAGCACCGGGTGCTCGGTGATGACCTCCTCGAGCACGTCCCAGACGACCGGGCGGGCGCGCTCGACCATCCGCTTGGCGGACTTGATGTTCTGCGCGTGCGACAGGTCGACGAGCCGCTTCATCACGAACGGCTTGAACAGCTCGAGCGCCATCTGCTTCGGCAGACCGCACTGGTGCAGCTTGAGCTGCGGACCCGACACGATGACCGAACGGCCCGAGTAGTCGACGCGCTTGCCGAGCAGGTTCTGACGGAAGCGGCCCTGCTTGCCCTTGAGCATGTCGGACAGCGACTTCAACGGCCGGTTGCCCGGGCCGGTGACCGGACGACCGCGGCGCCCGTTGTCGAACAGCGAGTCCACGGCCTCCTGGAGCATCCGCTTCTCGTTGTTGACGATGATCTCCGGCGCGCCGAGGTCCAGGAGCCGCTTGAGGCGGTTGTTCCGGTTGATGACCCGGCGGTAGAGGTCGTTCAGGTCGGAGGTCGCGAAGCGGCCACCGTCGAGCTGCACCATCGGGCGCAGGTCCGGCGGGATGACCGGGACGGCGTCGAGCACCATGCCGATCGGCTGGTTGCCGGTCTTGCGGAACGCGTCGACGACCTTCAGCCGCTTGAGGGCACGGACCTTGCGCTGGCCCTTGCCGGTGGCGATGGTCTCGCGCAGGTTGTCGACCTCGGCGTCGATGTCGAAGCTCTGCAGGCGCTTCTGGATCGCCGTGGCGCCCATGTGGCCCTCGAAGTACTTGCCGAACCAGGTCTTCATCTCCCGGTACAGCATCTCGTCGCCCATGAGGTCCTGGACCTTGAGGTTCTTGAAGGTGTTCCAGACCTCGTCGAGCCGGTCGATCTCGCGCTGCGCGCGGTCGCGCAGCTGCTTCATCTCCCGCTCGGCGGCGTCGCGCACCTTGCGGCGAGCGTCGGCCTTGGCACCCTCGGCCTCGAGGGCCGCGAGGTCCTCCTCGAGCTTCTTGGTGCGGTCCTCCAGCGACTGGTCCCGGCGCTTCTCGAGCCGCTCGCGCTCGAGACCGACCTTGCCCTCGAGCGAGGACAGGTCGCGGTGGCGGGCGTCCTCGTCGACGTGGGTGATCATGTACGCCGCGAAGTAGATGACCTTCTCGAGGTCCTTCGGGGCCAGGTCGAGCAGGTAGCCCAGCCGCGACGGCACACCCTTGAAGTACCAGATGTGGGTCACGGGGGCGGCGAGCTCGATGTGGCCCATCCGCTCACGGCGGACCTTGGACCGGGTCACCTCGACGCCACAGCGCTCACAGATGATGCCCTTGAAGCGGACTCGCTTGTACTTGCCGCAGTAGCACTCCCAGTCCCGGGTGGGACCGAAGATCTTCTCGCAGAAGAGGCCGTCACGCTCGGGCTTGAGCGTGCGGTAGTTGATGGTCTCCGGCTTCTTGACCTCGCCGTGGCTCCAGGTGCGGATGTCGTCCGCGGTGGCCAGGCCGATCTGAAGCTGGTCGAAGAAGTTCACGTCGAGCACGGTGGCTGCAATCCTTCGTTAGTTCTGTGAATCACGCTGTGGACTGAGGGGCCCCGCCGCGGCCCTCGTGGGGCCGCGGCGGGCACACGCTCAGACTTCTTCGACGCTGCTCGGCTCGCGGCGCGACAGGTCGATGCCGAGCTCCTCGGCCGCCCGGAAGACGTCTTCCTCGGCGTCCTTCATCTCGATCGGGGTGCCGTCCTGCGACAACACCTCGACGTTGAGGCAGAGCGACTGCATCTCCTTGACGAGAACCTTGAACGACTCGGGGATGCCGGAGTCGGGGATGTTCTCGCCCTTGACGATCGCCTCGTAGACCTTCACGCGGCCCGGCACGTCGTCGGACTTGATCGTGAGCAGCTCCTGGAGGGCGTAGGCGGCGCCGTACGCCTCCATCGCCCAGACCTCCATCTCACCGAACCGCTGGCCACCGAACTGGGCCTTACCGCCCAGCGGCTGCTGCGTGATCATCGAGTAGGGGCCGGTGCTGCGCGCGTGGATCTTGTCGTCGACGAGGTGGTGCAGCTTGAGGATGTACATGTAGCCGACCGAGACCGGGTCCGGGAACGGCTCGCCGGAGCGGCCGTCGAACAGCCGGGCCTTGCCGGACTCGTCGATCAGGCGGTCACCGTCGCGGTTCGGGATGGTCGCCCCGAGCAGGCCGGTGATCTCGTCCTCGCGCGCACCGTCGAAGACCGGGGTCGCCACCTTGGTGTCCGGCTCGGCCTTGTCGGCGTGGATCTTGATCAGGCGCTGCTTCCACTCGGCGCTGTCCGGGTCGCCGGACAGGTTGAGGTCCCAGCCCTGCTTCGCGAGCCAGCCGAGGTGGAGCTCGAGGATCTGGCCGATGTTCATACGACGCGGGACACCCAGCGGGTTGAGCACGACGTCGACCGGCGTGCCGTCCTCCATGAACGGCATGTCCTCGATCGGCAGGATCTTGGCGATGACGCCCTTGTTGCCGTGACGGCCGGCGAGCTTGTCACCCACGGAGATCTTGCGCTTCTGCGCGACGTAGACCCGCACGAGCTGGTTGACGCCCGGGGGCAGCTCGTCGCCGTCCTCCCGGTCGAACACGCGGACGCCGATGACCGTGCCGGACTCACCGTGCGGCACCTTCATCGAGGTGTCGCGCACCTCGCGCGCCTTCTCGCCGAAGATCGCGCGGAGCAGCCGCTCCTCGGGGGTGAGCTCGGTCTCGCCCTTCGGGGTGACCTTGCCGACGAGGATGTCGCCGGTGGTCACCTCGGCACCGATGCGGATGATGCCGCGCTCGTCGAGGTCGGCCAGCATCTCCTCGGAGACGTTCGGGATGTCCCGCGTGATCTCCTCGGGGCCCAGCTTGGTGTCGCGGGCGTCGACCTCGTGCTCCTCGATGTGGATCGAGGTGAGGACGTCCTCCTGGACCAGGCGCTGGCTCAGGATGATGGCGTCCTCGTAGTTGTGGCCCTGCCACGGCATGAACGCGACGAGCAGGTTGGTGCCCAGGGCCATCTCGGCGTCGTCGGTGCACGGACCGTCGGCGATCGGGCTGCCGACCTCGAGGCGGTCGCCCTCCGAGACCAGGGGGCGCTGGTTGATGCAGGTGCCCTGGTTGGAGCGGCGGAACTTCGCCAGGCGGTACGTCGAGTAGGTGCCGTCGTCGTTCATCGTCTCGACGATGTCGGCCGACACCTCCTTGACGACGCCCGCCTTGTCGGCGACGACGACGTCACCGGCGTCGACCGCGGCGCGGTACTCGATGCCGGTGCCGACCAGCGGCGAGTCGCTCTTGATGAGCGGCACGGCCTGGCGCTGCATGTTGGCACCCATGAGCGCACGGTTGGCGTCGTCGTGCTCGAGGAACGGGATCAGGGCCGTCGCGACCGACACCATCTGGCGCGGCGAGACGTCCATGTAGTCGACCTCGTCGCGCAGGATCGCGTCGACCTCGCCGTGGCGCTGGCGGACCAGGACGCGCTCCTCGATGAAGCGGCCCTGCTCGTCGAGCGGAGCGTTCGCCTGCGCGATGACGAAGCGGTCCTCGTCGTCGGCGGTGAGGTAGTGGACCTCGTCGGTGACCTTGCCGTTCTTGACCTTGCGGTAGGGGGTCTCGACGAAGCCGAACGGGTTGATCCGGCCGTAGGACGCCAGCGAGCCGATCAGACCGATGTTCGGACCCTCAGGGGTCTCGATCGGGCACATGCGGCCGTAGTGCGACGGGTGGACGTCACGGACCTCCATGCCGGCGCGGTCACGGGACAGACCACCCGGACCGAGCGCGGAGAGCCGGCGCTTGTGCGTCAGGCCCGCGATCGGGTTGGTCTGGTCCATGAACTGCGACAGCTGGGAGGTGCCGAAGAACTCCTTCAGCGCCGCCACGACCGGGCGGATGTTGATCAGCGACTGCGGCGTGATCGCCTCGACGTCCTGGGTCGTCATCCGCTCGCGCACCACGCGCTCCATGCGGGCGAGACCGGTGCGGAGCTGGTTCTGGATCAGCTCGCCGACGGTCCGCATGCGGCGGTTGCCGAAGTGGTCGATGTCGTCCGCGGCGATCGCGATCTCGCCCTGCGGCGCCTCGAGGGTCTCGCGACCGTCGTGCAGCGCGACGATGAACTTGATCGCGGCGACGATGTCGTCGACGGTCAGCGTCTGCTGGTCGAACGCCTCGGTCAGGCCGAGCTTCTTGTTGATCTTGTAGCGGCCGACCTTCGCCAGGTCGTAGCGCTTGGGGTTGAAGTAGTAGTTGTTCAGCAGCGTCTGCGCGGCCTCACGCGTCGGCGGCTCGCCCGGACGGAGCTTGCGGTAGATGTCGAGCAGCGCGTCGTCCTCGCCCTGGGTGTGGTCCTTCTCCAGGGTGAGCATCATCGACTCGTACTCGCCGAACTCCTCGCGGATCTGCTCGTTGGTCCAGCCGAGGGCCTTGAGCAGCACCGTGACGTTCTGCTTGCGCTTGCGGTCGAGGCGGACGCCGACCATGTCGCGCTTGTCGATCTCGAACTCGAGCCACGCGCCGCGCGAGGGGATGATCTTCGCGGTGTAGATGTCCTTGTCGGACGTCTTGTCGGCGGTGCGCTCGAAGTAGACGCCCGGCGACCGGACGAGCTGCGACACGACGACGCGCTCGGTGCCGTTGATGACGAAGGTGCCCTTGTCGGTCATGAGCGGGAAGTCGCCCATGAAGACCGTCTGGCCCTTGATCTCACCGGTGTCGTTGTTGGTGAACTCCGCGGAGACGTAGAGCGGCGCGGAGTAGGTGAAGTCCTTCTCCTTGCACTCGTCGACGGTGTACTTCGGGTCGTAGAACACCGGGTTCTCGAACGAGAGCGACATCGTCTCGGAGAAGTCCTCGATGGGCGAGATCTCCTCGAAGATCTCCTGGAGGCCCGACTTCTCGGAGACGTCCTCACCGTTGGCACGGCGGCGCTCGACGGTGGCCTGCCAGCTGTCGTTGCCGATCAGCCAGTCGAAGCTGTCGGTCTGGAGGGAGAGGAGCTGCGGAACCTCGAGCGGTTCCTTGATCTTTGCGAAAGAGATGCGGCGGGAGTTACCAGTGGTGGTGCGCGCGGCCAAGAGTTGTCCTTCGAAGGGGTCGCTCTGGGGATGATCGCCGCCCCCCACCCACCGGCCACCGGGCAGGCCGCAGGGCATTTGAGGGCAGACGCAAAGAGAGAGCGTAGCGCAAGACCGCGCGCGCGACAATTCTGCCAGCGTCACCCGATGCGGCGGGTGATCCGACGTTGCCGACGATCATGAACGGTGCCCGGGGCCCCGTCAAGCACCGCCCGTCGCACCGGCGTGGGGACGCCTCCCGGGCCAGGTCACTCGCAGGAGGCCCCCGGCGTGGTGATGAGGCAGTCGACCAGCCACTCGTCGTCGACCTTGACCAGCTGCACCCGGACCTGGTCCTTGTAGACGACCGGTTCGCTGCTCTGCTTGTTCGTGGTCGGCCGGTCGACGAAGACCAGCACCTCGACCCGGTCCTCCCCCGAGCGCACGATCCCGGAGGCGACCACCTCGACGTCGACCACCGTGCGCGTCCCCGGGGCGTTCTGCTCGAGGACGGCGAAGAGCTTGTCGTACTCACGCTTGTAGTCGCTGGTCATGTAGGACCGCGCGGCGTCGCCGTCGTCCTCCAAGGAGCGGTAGTCGTAGGACAGGATCGGGACGATCGCCCGCTCCG
>NZ_JBHSSS010000026.1:282343-333357 GCF_042659625.1 Nocardioides sp. GCM10027114 | reverse complement strand
GCCGCCTGGGCCGCCCGGGTGGAGTCCTCGACCTCGCTGTCGGACGGCGTCGACCACAGGTACGCCGTGAGGCCGGCGACCGCCAGCGTCACCACCGCGAGCGCCACCACGGCCCAGGCCGGGACGGCGCCCGCCCGCAGCCCGGCGAGGGCGGCGCCGGGCGTCGCGCTGGGGGTCGTCGCGGGGACGGCCGCCGGTGCGGCCGGGCCCGCTCCCGCTGCCGCGGCCGCGGTCACGCCGGTCGCGCCCGGCTCATCGAGCCCGTCGGGCTCGTCCGCCGGCTCGGGCCGCTCGGCCTCGACGGCCGCACGCTCGGCGAGCGCGGCGTCGTACGCCGCCCGCTGCTCGTCGTCGAGCAGCACCTCCGCGGCCTGGTTGGCCAGCTTGAAGCGGCGGTCGGTGGGGTCGCGGTCGGCGGTCGCCGCCCTCCAGGCGTCCTTGATCTCGGCCTTGGACGCCGTCGCGTCGACGCCGAGCAGGTCGTACCAGCTGGGGCTGCCGGGACCGCGCGTGCTGTCGGGGGAACTGGTGGCCATCACTGCGCCTCCGAGGCCGACTCGTAGGAGTCCACGAGCCACGTGCCGTCGATCTTGTCCAGGCTCATCACGTAGCGGAACGGGACGGTCGCGGGCTGCCCCTGACCGCCGCCACCGGGGAAGGACGTCTCGAACGTCCCGGCGACGAGCACCTCGGCGGAGTCCTCGTCGATCACCGAGACCCCGGTCGCGAAGACCTCCGCGGAGCGGCTCGCCTGCGTCTGGGCGACGGTCTGCTCCGCCAGCGGAGCGCCGTTCTGCTCGAAGTCGCCGGCGAGCTTCGGGGTCATCACCGCGGCGACCTGCTCGCGGTACTCGGGCATCTGCTCCCCCTCGAGCATCTCGGGACCGTAGGTCCCCACCCGCAGTGCGAGCTGCCGCGCCTGCGCCATGGCCGCCTCGCGCTCCGACTGGAGCTCCTCGGCGTCACCCTGGCGATCGGCGAGCAACCAGATCAGCAGACCACCGGACACGACGAGCGCGACGACCAGCACGCCGAGCAGGGCACGGCGGAAGGTGCTGGAACCGGTGCTCGTCGGGTCGGTGTCGTGGTCGCTGCTCGTCACTCCTGCGGGCCCAGCAGGGGCTGGAGGTACAGCCACTTCCACGACTCCTCTCCGAACGACGACGGGGCGAGGCTACCCGGGGACCGGTACGCCGACGGGACCCGGTCGCCCCAGTGGACGCGCTTCCGGTCGGGGTCGTAGGTCGCCACGACCGGCGCGCGGTAGGCGGCCCCCGCCCGGTTGAGGTGCTGGGCGCCCCGGGCGTTGGACACGGCCGCGGGCTCGGTGCAGCGGGCCTGCATGTTCATCGGCGCGTTGCTGCCGTCCTGCGGCGGGCGCTGGTTGGTGCTCTCGTAGCCCTTGTTGCAGACGTGGGAGTCCTGCTGGAGGATGAATCCGAAGTGGGCGTCGTACAGCCCGGTGTCCTTCGACTTCGACACCACCGTGAAGCCGCCCTCCACCACGTAGGGGTAGATCACGAGGATCTGCTCCACGCCGTCGAGGTGCTTCACCACGACCTCGCCGGTCGTGACCAGGTCGTTGATCAGCGCGCCGAGCGCGACGTCGTTGTCCTTGAGGAACGTGCGCAGCTGGTTGGCCGTCGCCGAGCCGTTCTCGATGACCCGGCGCAGGTCCTTGTCGGCCGCCGCCAGCGAGCCGCTGAACAGCGAGAACTCGCGGGCGAAGGTGCGCAGCGCCCCGGCCGAGGCGAGCTGCCCCTTGAGGACGGTGTTGCTGTCCTTGATGAGCGCGGTGGTCACGTCGAAGTTCGCGTTGGCCTCGCGGATGAACGCGTCGCCGGAGTCGATCATCCGGGCGAGGTCCTCGCCCGTGCCGGAGAACGCCTTGCCCATCTCCGTCACCGTCGTCTGCAGCGCCTCCTGGTCCACCGACTGCACGGTGTTGGACAGGTTGGTGAGCAGCGTCTGGGTCTTGATCGGGGTCCGGGTGTCCTCCTCGGCGATCTCGGAGTCCTCGCGGAGGTAGGGCTCGCTGTCCGCCTGCGGCTGGAGCTCGACGTACTGCTCACCGACCGCGGAGCGGTTGCCGACCACCGCGAGGGTGTCGGCAGGCACGGTGTCGTAGTCGTTGTCGATCGACAGGTGCACGTCGACGCCGGCGTCGGTGAGCTCCATGTGCTCGACCTGGCCGACCCGGACGCCGCGGTAGGTCACCTCGGCGCCGGTGAAGATGCCGCCGGACTCCGGGAAGTGGGCGACGACGGTGTAGGCGTCGTCGACCACGAGCCGGTCGAGCCGGGCGTACCGAGCCCCGACGTAGCTCACGCCGATCAGCGTGATCAGGACGAAGACCAGGAGCTGGATCTTGGTACGGCGCGTGATCATCGGGTCACCATTCCGGGGACGAGCAGGTGCACGAGGGTGGGGTCGTAGACCGCCATCAGCTGGCCCATCGTCGGGCCGTGCTGCGCGGACCACCGCTCGGCGAGCGGGCCGTGGGCCGCCCGGCCGAGGCCGCCGGTGATCCCGTCGAGCGGGCCACCGTCCTCGGCGCTGCTGGACGGGGTCGGCAGCCCGGGCACGAGGTTCAGCTCGCGGCAGACGTCCTTGTTCTCGTTCTGCGGCTTGCGGCACTCCTCGCGGAGCTCCTCCAGCGACTCGGCGTCGCTGATGACCTTCTTGCAGGCCTTGCTCTGCAGGTCGCCGCTCTCGATGCACTTCTGGACGTTGTCGACGATCACGGTGGGGTCGATCACCGACGGCAGGTTGGTCGGCGGCGTCGGGTTGTTCTTCGTGATCTTGAAGTCCATCTCGATCGACAGGTTGGTGTAGTCACCCATGTGCAGGTTGCGGGCGACCTGCGGGTCACGGCCCACCACCTCGTCGACGAACGGGTAGGTCAGGAAGACGTGGAACGCGTTGGCGAAGTCGTCGCCGGCGTTGCCGAGCTCGGTGAGCACCGGGCTGAGCTGGCGGAACGACTCGATGGTGGACCGCTTCGACTCCCGGATCACGCGGACGCCGACGTCGCCGAGCCGGTTGAGCGCCTTGAGCATCCGGACCAGGTCGTCGCGCTGCTTGTCGAGCGAACGCAGCGCGCTCGGCATCTCCTCGAGGGCGAGGTCGATGTCGTCGGTCTGCTCGTTGACGGAGATCGCGAGCCGGTTGAGGGACTCGATGGCCCGGACGATGTCGCCCTTGCCGTCGTCGAGCTGGCTCATCAGCAGCTCGATCTGCGAGAGCACCGACTTCGCGGAGTCCTCCCGACCCTCGAGCGCCTCGTTGAGCTCGCTCGCGATGGTCTTGAGCTGTGCGACGCCGCCGCCGTTGAGGACCAGGCTCAGCGCGCCCAGCACCTCCTCGACCTCGGGGTTGCGGCCCGAGCGGTCGAGCGGGATGGTGTCGCCGCTCTCGAGCGCGCCGGTCGGGGTCTCGTCCTGCGGTGCCGAGAGGGAGACGAACTTCTCGCCCAGCAGGCTGGTCTGCCGCAGCTCGGCCACCGCGTTGTCCGGGAGTTCGACGTCCGAGCGCACCTCGAGGGTCACCTTCGCGACGTAGCCGTCGAGGTCGACCTCGGTCACCTCGCCGACGCTGACGTCGTTGACCTTGACGGTCGACTTGGGCACCAGGTCGAGCACGTCGCGGAACATCACCGTGACGACCATCGGGTCGGCGCCGGTGTCCGTGCCGCCGGGGAGCGGCAGCTCGTACACGTCGAAGTCACAGGCGCTGAGGGTGAGCGAGGTCGCCACCCCCAGCAGCAGCAGCTTGAGTCGCTTCACTGCGCCACCTCCACCAGGCCGCCGAGGGTCGGGTCGTGGCGCTCCTGCCAGCCGGGACCGCCCATGGCGCCGAACGCCGTGCGGTTGAGGCCGGGGAAGCCGCCGTTCTGGATCGCCTTGCACATCTCGCCGGAGGTGTCCGCCTGGCTGACGATGCCGCACAGGAAGGTCTCCGGGTCGGCCGCGGCCACCTCGCCGACCTCGCCCTGGTTGGCGCGGGTGTCGAGGGTTCCGGCCTGCGGGTTGTAGGCGAGGTACAGGTTGTTCAGCGCCAGCGGGGCAGCATCGAGGATCTCGTCTAGCGCGCCGCGCTGCTTGGCGAGCACCTTCGCGAACCGGCTGAGCCCCTTGATGTTGCGGCCCAGGATCTCGCGGTTGTCGCGGACGAAGGACTCCACCTCGGTCATCGCCGTGGCGAGGTTGTCGAGCGAGGCCCGCAGCTCCTGGCGCTCGCCCGAGAGCATCTCGGAGACCTGCGCGAGGGACTGGTTGAACTCGCGGACCGTGCGGTCGTTCTCGGCGAGGGTGCCGATGAAGCCCTGCAGCGCCCGGGCGGAGCCGAACAGCTCCTCCTTGTTGTTGTCGAGCGTCTGGCTGAACTTCGAGAAGTCCTTGATGGTCTGGTGGAACTGCTCGCCCTGGCCGCCGAAGTTCTCGGCAGTGGTCTCGAGGAGGTCGGTCAGCGCGCCGTCGCGGTTGGCTCCGTTGGGGCCGAGCGCGACGTTGAGCTTGTCGAGGCCGTCGTAGATCTGGTCGAGCTCCAGCGGGACCGAGGTCCGGTCCTGGTCGAGCTCGGCGCCGTCCTCGAGCACCTCGCCGCTGCCGTCGTGGACCGGGGTGAGCTGGATGTAGCGGTCGCCCACGATCGAGGGGGCGATGATCACGGCCTTCGCGTCGGCAGGAATCTTCGTGTCGCCCTCGTAGGACATCGTCACGACGACGTCGGTGCCCGACGGGGTCACCGAGTCGACGGTGCCGATCGGGACACCGAGGACACGCACGTCGCTGCCCTCGTAGATCGAGATGGTCCGGGGGAAGTGCGCGACGAGGGTCTTGCGGTCCTCACCGCCGAACATCGTCACAGCGGCCGCGGCCAGCAGGGCGACGATGACGCCCGGGATGATCAGCTTCTTGATGCCAGGCATGTCACTCACCCGCCTGCGGGACCGGCGGGAAGTTCTGGATGTAGGTGTCGAACCACGGGCCCGTTCCGAGCGTGTTGGCGAACACCCGGTAGAAGGGCGCCATCAACCGCAGGCTGTTGTCGATGTTGTCCTCGTTCTTGTTGAGCACCCGGACGACGTTCTCGAGGTGCGTCAGGGCCGGCTTGAGGTCGGCGCGGCTCTCGCGCACCAGGGTGGTCAGCTCCTTCGAGAGCCGGGTGGTGGAGACGAGCAGCCGGTGGACGGCGTCGCGCCGCTGCACCAGCGCCTGGAAGAGCACGTCGGCGTCCTCCATCAGCGCGATGATGTCCTGGTCGCGCTCGTCGAGCACCGTGGAGACCCGCTCGAGGTTGCCGAGCAGCTGGTTGATCTGCTCGTCCCGCGCCGCGACGTTCGCGGAGAGGCGCGAGACGCCGTCGAGGGCCTCGCGGAACTCCTCCGGGGTGTTGCGGGTCAGGTCGGCGAGCGTGGTCAGCGACTTCGCGAGCTGGTCGGTGTCGATCTGCTCGGAGGTCTCGGCGAGGCCGGAGAAGGCCTCGACCACGTCGTACGGCGAGCTGGTGCGCTCCACGGGGATCTCGGCCCCCTCCTCGAGCTGGCCCGAACCGGCCGGCTCCAGCGAGAGGAACATCGCGCCGAGCAGCGTCTTCACCTTGATCGCCGCCGCGGTCTGGGTGCCGAAGTCGGCGTCCTCCTCGACCCGGAAGGTCACCCGGACGTGGTCGCCCTCGAGCTCGACGGCCTCGACCTTGCCGACGCGGACGCCGGCGATGCGGACCTCGTCGTTGGCCTTGAGGCCACCGGCCTCGCTGAAGGCAGCGTGGTAGGTGTCGCCGCCGCCGATCAGCGGCAGGTCCTGGGCCCGGAAGGCGGCGAGGACCATCGCGGCCAGCACGGCCATGCTCACGGCCCCGACGATCACGGGGTTGCGGTCACGGAAGTTCTTCATCCGAGGTCACACCTGTCCGATTCGGTCTGGTACTCGATCGGGTGGGACTTGCCGGCGAACTGGACGTCCGCCTTGAACGTGCAGAGGTAGAAGTTGAACCACGAGCCGTAGATCGCGGTCCGGCCGACCTTGGTCAGCTTGATCGGCAGCACCTGCAGCGCCCGGTCGATCTCGGCCTTGTTGCGGTCGAGATTGCCGGCCGCGCGGCGCAGCTGCTTGATGTCCTCGACGAAGGGCTCGCGGATGCCGTCGACGAGGTCGGCGGTCTCCAGCGACAGCGCGGAGATCTGGTCGAGCGAGCCGAGGATGGCCTGCCGGTCCTTCTTGAGCCCACCGATGAACTGGCGGAAGGTCACGATCAGCTCGCTGAGCTGCTCGTCGCGGTCGCCGACGTGGTCGAGCGCCTCGTTGAGGTTCTCGATGAGCTGGCCGAAGACCTGGTCGCGCTCGGCGAGGGTCTGCGTCACCGACGCGGTGTGCGCCAGCAGCCCCTCGAGCGTGCCGCCCTCGCCCTGGAAGACCTGGATGATCTCGTAGGAGAGCTGGTTGAGGTCGGAGGGCGACAGCGCCTGGAACAGCGGCTTGAAGCCGTTGAACAGCACGGTCAGGTCGAGCGCCGGGGACGTCTGCGAGACCGGGATGGTCGCGCCCTCCTCCAGCGGGGAGGCGTCCCCGATCTCCTGGCTCAGCGAGATGTAGCGCTGGCCGACGAGGTTGCGGTAGCGGATCGCCGCGTTGGTGGCGCCCGTCATCGGGGTGTCCTCCTCGACGGAGAACGTCACCAGGGCGCGGGTCCGGTCGGTGATCTCGATGTCCTTGACCGTGCCGACCTTGACGCCGGCGACCCGGACGTCGTCGCCCTCCACCACGCCAGTGGCGTCGGAGAAGACGGCCTTGAACTCCTTGCTGCCGGCGAAGGAGATGTTGCCGATCGTCATCACGAGCACGGCGGTGGCCATGGTCGTGACGAGCATGAAGATGAGGAGCTTCACCGCCGCCGAGGCGGTCTTCGCGTCGAGACCCATCATCGCTTGGCACCCCCTCGCAGCTCCGCCGCACAGCTGCGGCCGTGGTCCGCGAGCCGACCGACGCGGCTCCGCGCTTCGCGGGTGGTCATCGGTAGCTCACCTCCGCTCCGCGTGCCATCGGGCCGATCAGCAGGACGCCCAGGTCGGGCACGTCACCGGCGGTGACGCCGAGCGAGGGGCCGAGCAGGGACTTCAGCAAGGTGGACTCCCGGGAGCTGCCGGCGACGCCGAAGCCGGTCGGAGCGAGGTCCGCGGCGCCGACGCCGAAGCCCGGCGTGGTGCGGCTGGTGCCCTTGCCGGTCGGCTCGTCCACGCCGTCGTCCATGTTGGGCTGCGAGCGCACCGGGTTGGACTGGGAGTACGGCGGGTTCGGCAGCCGCAGGCAGTTGGGCCCGCGGTCCTCGCCGAAGCGCGGCTTGTCCTGCGGCTTGTAGCCACGGGGCTGGTTGGGCAGCGGCTCGAGGTTGATGTGCAGGGTGAAGTTGCGGAACGCCTCGGCCTGCAGCTTGCCGGCGTTGACGATGCCGCCCGCGAGGCAGGGGAACTCCGGGGAGTACTTGGCCAGGACCCGCAGCTGCTGCTCGCTGACCTCGCCGAGCCGGATGATGTTGTCGCCGTTGCGCTCGAGGAAGTCGCGCGAGGTGTCGGAGAACGCGGCCACGTCGGTGAACAGCGCGTTGACCTCGGCCTCCTTCTCCTCGAGCGTCGTCGTGGTGGTCACCGACGTCCGCAGGATGTCCGCGACCTCCGGCATGATGTCGGCGTAGACGTCGGAGACCTCGGCCGTGAGGCGCAGGTCCTCGACGATCTCGGGGATCTGCGGGTTCAGCCGCTTGAGGTAGCTGTCGACGGTCTCGAGGTTCTCGCCGATCAGCTCGCCGCGGCCCTCGAGCGCGGTCGCCATCGCGTTGAGCGTCATGTTGAGCTCGGCGGGCTGGACCGTGCGCAGCAGCGGGTAGAGGTCGGAGAGGACCTTCTCGACCTCGATCGACACCTCGGTGCGCTCGATCGTGGCACCGGGCTCGATGGGCTCGGACGCGCCGTCCTCCTCCGGGACCAGGGAGACGTACTTCTCGCCGAACAGCGTCTTGGGCACGATCGAGCCGGAGACGTCGGACGGAATGGTCTCGGTGTGGTCGGGGTACAGCCCGAGGGTGACGTCGGCACCCTCCGCCGTCGGCTGGAAGTCGAGGACCTCCCCCACGATGACGCCGCGGATCTTCACGTCGGCGCGCTCGGGGAGCTGCAGGCCGATGTTCGACGTCTTGAGGGTGACCTCGTCGTAGTCGGCGAACTTCTTGGTGAAGATCGCGTAGGTCAGGTAGACCGAGGCGAGCAGCATGGCCATGAAGGCCACGCCGAGGATCTTGTGGCTCTGGGCAAGTCTCATCGCACGCTCACCCCGCCAACCTGACAGTGGTGGTGGTGCCCCAGATGGCCATGGACAGGAACAGGTCGATGACGTTGATGGCCACGATGCTCGTGCGGACAGCGCGGCCGACGGCCACGCCCACGCCCGCTGGACCTCCCGATGCGGTGTACCCGTGGTAGCAGTGGATGAGGATGACGACGACGGCGAAGACGAGCACCTTGCCGAACGACCACAGCACGTCCCCTGGTGGCAGGAACTGGTTGAAGTAGTGGTCGTAGGTGCCGGTGCTCTGGCCGTAGAACTGGGTGACGATCAGCCGGCTCGCGAAGTACGACGACAGCAGGCCGACGACGTACAGCGGGATGATCGCGATCATGCCGCCGATGACGCGGGTGGCGACGAGGAACGGCATGGACGGGATCGCCATCACCTCGAGTGCGTCGACCTCCTCGGAGATCCGCATCGCGCCGAGCTGGGCGGTGAAGCCGCAGCCGACCGTCGCCGCGAGGGCGATGCCGGCCACGAGGGGCGCGATCTCACGCGTGTTGAAGTAGGCGGAGACGAACCCGGAGAAGGCGGCCGTGCCGAGCTGGTTGAGCGCGGCGTACCCGGACAGGCCCACCTGGGCGCCGGTGAAGAAGGTCATGCCGACGATGACGCCGACGGTGCCGCCGATGACGGCGAGCGCACCCGAGCCGAGGGTGACCTCGGCGAGGATCCGCATGATCTCGCGGGGGTAGCGCGCGACGGAGCGGGGCAGCGCCCGCAGGACGCGCAGGTAGAAGGCGAGCTGCTCGCCCATCGTGTCGAGCGACGACAGCGGCTTCTGGTACACGGTCTTCAAGGTGGCCACGGCGTCAACCCGTCTTCGGTGGGACGACTTGCAGGTAGATCGTGCTGAGCACGAAGTTCACGATGAAGAGCAGCAGGAACGTGATCACGACCGACTCGTTGACCGCGTCGCCCACGCCCTTCGGTCCGCCCGCGGCATTCATGCCCTTGTAGCAGGCGACGATGGCGGCGATCAGTCCGAAGACGAGCGCCTTGATGAAGCCCATCCACAGGTCGGGCAGCTGCGCCAGCGCCGTGAAGCTCGCCAGGTAGGCACCCGGGGTGCCGTCCTGCAGCATCACGTTGAAGACGTAGCCGCCGGCCACGCCGACCACGGTGACCATGCCGTTGAGGAAGACCGCGACGAGCATGCAGGCGAGGACCCGCGGCACGACCAGGCGCTGGATCGGGTCGATGCCCAGCACCATCATCGCGTCGAGCTCCTCGCGGATCTTGCGGGCGCCGAGGTCCGCCGCGATGGCGGAGCCGCCGGCGCCGGCGATGAGGAGCGCGGTGGCGATCGGGCCGGCCTGCTGGACGACGGCGAGCACCGAGGCGGAACCGGTGAAGGACTGGGCGCCGAACTGCTTGATGAGCCCGCCGACCTGGAGTGCGATCACGGCACCGAAGGGGATCGCGACCAGCGCGGTGGGGATGATCGTGACCGAGGCGATGAACCAGGCCTGCTGGAGGAACTCCCGGGTCTGGAACGGGCGCCGCGGCAGCTGGCGCGCGACGTCCAGCGCGAACGCGAACAGCTTGCCGGCTGTCCCGATCGGCGCCAGGACGCGCGAGGCGGTGAGGGTGGCCATGCTGCTCGTCACGCCCCGGTGGCCATGGACATGTTGTCGCTGAAGGAGCCCGGGGGCGGGGTGACGCCGTTCTCGCGGCACCAGGCGCCCGGCTCGCGCTGGCTGCGGCGCGGGATGCCGTTGGACGGCTCGAGCTGCAGCGGGATCGGCGGCAGCGGCGGCAGCTCCTGGTCCGCCTCGGCCGCGAGCTCGTCGGCGTCCTTCTCCTCGGACATGCCGATCGGGCCGACCCGCTGGGCGTTGAGGAACTGGCGCACCACCGGCTCCTCCGACGACAGCAGCATCTCGCGCGGACCGAACATCGCCAGGTGGCGGTGGTAGAGGAGCCCGATGTTGTCGGGCACCGTGCGCGCGGTGTTGATGTCGTGGGTGACGATGAGGAAGGTCGCGTCGATCTGCGCGTTGAGGTCGACGATGAGCTGGTTGAGGAAGGCCGTGCGGACCGGGTCGAGACCCGAGTCGGGCTCGTCGAAGAGCACGATCTCCGGGTCGAGCACCAGGGCGCGGGCGAGACCGGCGCGCTTGCGCATACCGCCGGAGATCTCACCGGGAAGCTTGTCCTCGGCGCCGATGAGACCGACGAGGTCCATCTTCTCCATGACGATGTCGCGGATCTGCGACTCGCTCTTCTTCGTGTGCTCGCGCAGCGGGAAGGCGACGTTGTCGTAGAGGTTCATCGAGCCGAACATCGCACCGTCCTGGAACAGCACGCCGAACAGCTTGCGGATCTCGTAGAGATCGCGCTCGGAGCAGCTCGCGATGTCGGTGCCCTCGATCACGATCGAGCCCTCATCGGGCTTGAGCAGCCCGATCAGGGTCTTGAGGAACACCGACTTGCCGGTGCCGGACGGTCCGAGCATCACGCAGATCTCGCCGGCCGGGACCGTGAGGGTGACGTCCCCCCAGATCAGCTGCTTGCCGAACGACTTGGTGAGGTGCTCGACCTGGATCTCCACACCCATCCGGTGCCTCCCTCTCGACTCTCGGTCGTGCCAAAGTTTCCCCGGGCGCGAACGAGCGAATCCCGAGCCCCCACTCGCCAGTAACAACGCGAGCTGGGCGGAGAGGTTACGCGCGTCCCCCGACTTCGTTCGCTGCTCCCCCTTCCCTGAGACCCGTGGTGTGACACCTGTGGTCCAGACCGTCGCGCGGCCGAGCCCGCGCGCCGTCCGGGGCCACCGACGCACGGGTTCCCGAGAAGGCCCGCCGACCGTAGCGGACGACCGTGGCGGGCGTCACAGCGGCCCCTTCGTGGTCGCGTGCGTCCGCAAATGACGAACGGGCGGCCACCCCGCAGGGTGACCGCCCGTTCGCGCGAGCGTCAGAGAGACGTCACTTGAGGGTGACGGTGGCGCCGGCGCCCTCGAGGGCCTCCTTGGCCTTCTCCGCCACGTCCTTGGCAACCTTCTCCAGGACCGGCTTCGGGGCGCCCTCGACCAGCTCCTTGGCCTCCTTCAGACCGAGGGAGGTCAGGCCGCGCACCTCCTTGATGACGTTGATCTTCTTGTCGCCGGCCGACTCGAGCACGACGTCGAACTCGTCCTGCTCGGCAGCGGCGTCGCCGCCGGCCTCGCCGCCGCCGGCGGCGGGGGCAGCAGCAACGGCAACCGGAGCGGCGGCGGTGACGCCGAAGGTGTCCTCGAACTGCTTCACGAACTCGCTCAGCTCAATGAGGGTCATCTCCTTGAACGCGTCGAGCAGCTCGTCGGTGGTGAGCTTCGCCATGGTGGCGTTTCCTTCCGTTCGGTGGCCCGCACGGTCGTGCGAGCCGGGTTTCAGGTGGTCGGTACCTCGGCCGGTCAGGCCTCGGTGGCTTCGCCCTCGTCGGAGGCCGCGGGGGCCTCGTCAGCGGGAGCCTCGGTCGCCTCCGTGGCGGCCGGGGCCTCCTCGGCGGCGGCCTCTGCCTGGTCGGCGGCCTCAGCCGCCGGGGCACCGGCACCACCTGCGAGGATCGAGGGGTCCTGCTCGGCCTTGGCCTGCAGGGCGCCGGCGAGCCGGGCAGCCTGCGAGATCGGGGCGTTGAGCAGGTAGACGGCCTGGCTGAGCGACGCGAGCATCGCGCCGGCCAGCTTGCCCAGGAGCACCTCGCGCGACTCGAGGTCGGCCAGCTTGGCGACCTCCTTCGCGTCGAGGGGCTTGCCGTCCAGGACGCCACCCTTGATGACGAGGGTGGGGTTCGCCTTGGCAAAGTCACGCAGACCCTTGGCCGCCTCGACGACGTCGCCGTTGATGAAGGCGATCGCGGTCGGGCCGGTCAGCAGGTCGTCGAAGCCTTCGATGCCGACCTCGGAGGCGGCGATCTTGGCGAGCGTGTTCTTGACCACGGCGTAGTTGGCGTTCTCGCCGAGGGAGCGCCGCAGTTCCTGCAGCTGCTTCACGGTGAGACCGCGGTACTCGGTCAGCACAGCGCCTGCGGATGCGTTGAACGACTCAACGATCTCCGCGACGGCTGCCTGCTTCTCTGGCCGCGCCATGGGTCTCCTTCCGGGCTGTGAGACCGCCCCGCCCCGGAAAAGACGAACGCCCCGGGCGCAGGAGCCCAGGGCGTGGAACGCGCTGCCGAGGCAGCTGTCATGCTCTGTCACCTGCGCTGGCCGTCCGCTTCGCGGAACCTTCGGTCGTGCTGCTGGTGCAGCCCGGCAACCGGCGGTCTCTGGTTTCGGTGATGAAGACTACGGGGCCGGCGTCCGAGCGCCAAATCGTGGCGCCGGAGCCGGGAGCGACCGGCCCGGATCCACCGTTCGTCCGACCCGCTGTCCCCCGTCTGGAGGAATTGTGGGCGTTCTCCGGCGGGCGCGGCGCGGTTCTGCTCCCATGAGGGAATGGACCACCAGATGCACTCGCTCAGCGACGTCCTGGAGCTGGCGGAGGCCCGCCTGCAGGGCGCCGCACACGCACCCGGACGGGTCTGGCCCACCGGCTTCGACCCGCTCGACGAGAACCTGATGGGCGGCTTCCGCGGCGGCGAGCTCGTGCTGCTCGCCGGCCCCCAGGGTCTCGGCAAGACCACCCTCGCGCTCCAGATGGGCCGCAACGCGGTCCGCCGGGGCCGACCGGTGGCCTACTTCTGCTTCGAGCACGAGCCGCAGCTGCTGCTCGAGCGCCTCGTCGCGATGGAGGCCGGCGAGATCGCCGGGTACGACGCCCCCGACCTGCGCCGCATCCGCAACGCCTTCGACGCCAGCGACCACCGCGCCGGCTCGATCGCCGAACGGCTGTCGGACAAGAGCGGCGCAGCGGAGGCCCTCAAGCGCGTCCAGGAGTACGCCGACCTCTACCACCTGCACCAGTCGAGCGGCCGGTCGACGACCGTCGACGCGATCGCCCAGGCCGCCGAGGCGATTCGCGACGAGCACGGCCAGCAGCCGCTGATCGTCGTCGACTACCTGCAGAAGGTCAGCGTCCCCGGCACGACGCTGCCGGACGAGGAGCGGATCACGCACGTCGTCGAGGGACTCAAAGACCTCGCACTCGACCTCGACTCGCCGCTGCTCTCGATCGCGGCCGCCGACAAGGCGGGCATCGAGTCCGGCCGCCGGATGCGGACGTCCCACCTGCGCGGCTCCTCGGCGCTCGCCTACGAGGCCGACGCGGTGCTCATCCTGAACAACAAGTTCGACGTCGTGGCGCGGCACCACCTCGTCTACGACCTCGGCGCCGCCGAGCGCTTCAAGTCGTGGGCAGTGCTCTCCATCGAGAAGAACCGCAACGGCATCGACAAGATCGACCTCGAGTTCCGCACCCGCCTTGACCAGAGCAGGTTCGAGGAGCAGGGCTCCGTCGTGGTCGAGCAGCTCATCGACGAGCGGGTCTTCGTCGAGTGACCCCGAGATGACCCCGAAATGACACCGACCCGCCCGAGACTTTCGGGCGGGTCGGCGTTCAGGTGGTCCTGAGGTCAGGCAGTGGCCTCGTCCTCGACCGCGACGTTGCGGGTGCGGTTCGGGTCGACCTGGATGCCCGGGCCCATCGTCGTGGAGACGGTGACCTTCTTGATGTAGCGGCCCTTGGAGCTGGCCGGCTTGAGCCGCAGCACCTCCTCGAGGGCGGCGGCGTAGTTCTCGGCGAGCTGGACCTCGGAGAACGACGCCTTGCCGATGATGAAGTGCAGGTTGGCGTGACGGTCGACGCGGAACTCGATCTTGCCGCCCTTGATGTCGGACACGGCCTTGGCCACGTCCGGCGTCACGGTGCCGGTCTTCGGGTTCGGCATGAGGCCGCGGGGACCGAGGACGCGGCCGAGGCGACCGACCTTGCCCATCATGTCCGGGGTCGCGACGACGGCGTCGAAGTCGAGCCAGCCGCCGGCGACCTTCTCGATGAGCTCGTCGCCACCGACGACGTCGGCGCCGGCCTCACGCGCCGCCTCGGCCTTGTCGGCGTTGGCGAACACGAGCACACGGGCGGTCTTGCCGGTGCCGTGGGGGAGGTTGACGGTGCCGCGGACCATCTGGTCGGCCTTGCGCGGGTCGACGCCGAGGCGCATGACGACGTCGACGGTCTCGTCGAACTTCTTCTTGCTGCCGGTCTTGGCGATCTTGATCGCGGCGAGCGGGGCGTAGATCTCGTTCTTGTCGAACTGCTCGGCCGCCGCACGGTAGGTCTTGCTGCGCTGCATGTCTGGTTTCTCGTTTCTTCCAGTGTGGTCAGGTGGGCCAGCGCGGCCCTGCCACAGATGTGTGGTCTGGTCCCGTCGCGCTCAGCGCGAGGAGGGGCAGGTCAGTCGGTGGTGACGCCCATGGAGCGAGCGGTGCCCTCGACGATCTTCATCGCAGCGTCGATGTCGTTCGCGTTGAGGTCGGGGAGCTTGGTCTGGGCGATCTCGCGGACCTGGTCCTTGGTCAGCTTGCCGACCTTCTCCTTGTGCGGGACACCGGAGCCCTTCTGCAGACCAGCAGCCTTCTTGATCAGCTCCGCGGCCGGCGGGGTCTTGGTGATGAAGGTGAACGAGCGGTCCTCGTAGATGGTGATCTCGACCGGGATCACGTTGCCGCGCATGGACTCGGTCTGGGCGTTGTACGCCTTGCAGAAGTCCATGATGTTGACGCCGTGGGGACCGAGCGCGGTACCGACCGGCGGGGCCGGGGTCGCGGCGCCAGCCTGCAGCTGGACCTTGACCAGTGCGGCGATCTTCTTCTTGGGAGGCATTCCAGGTTCTCTCTTTCGTGGTCATGACGGGGGTTTCCCTGCCACTGGTGGTACGCCGCTCCATTGTGGGGCGGTGGGCGCCCGATCGGAAAATCGGGCGAGGCACGGGGACAGGGCCCGAGCAAGCTCGGACCCTGTGCTCAGACCTTCTGGATCTGGCTGAAGCTCAGCTCGACCGGGGTCTCGCGGCCGAAGATCTCGACCAGGGCCTTGACGCGCTGCGACTCGGCATTGATCTCGGTGATGGTCGCGTGCAGCGTGGCGAACGGGCCGTCGACCACCATGACCGAGTCGGAGACGTCGAAGTCGGCGACCTCGACCGGCTTGCGGGCCGGGGCGGCAGCGCCGGCGGAAGCCGGGGCGGCAGCGGCGGCGGCGGTCTCGGCCTGCGCGACCACGGTCGGGGCGAGCATGCTCTCGACCTCGGAGAGGGAGAGCGGCACCGGCTGGTGGCTGTGGCCGACGAAGCCGGTGACCGACGGGGTGTGGCGCACGGCGGCCCACGACTCGTCGGTGAGGTCCATGCGGACGAGCACGTAGCCGGGGAGCACGGTGCGCTTGACCATCTTGCGCTGGCCGTTCTTGATCTCCGCGACCTCCTCGGTGGGGACCACGATCTCGTGGATGTAGTCCTCCATGTTGAGGGAGATGATGCGGTTCTCCAGGTTCGACTTCACCCGGTTCTCCATGCCGGAGTAGGTGTGGACGACGAACCAGTCGCCGGGCTTGGCCCACAGCTCGCGGCGGAACTCCTCGAGCGGGTCCTCGTCGCCGGCGTCCTCGTCGGCCTCGTGACCCTCCGCGGCCGCGTCGACGTCGGCGGTCTCCTCGGCGTCGTCGGAGTCGGCGTCCTCGCCGGTCTCCTCGTCGGCCGACTCCTCGACCTCGACAGCCTCGGGAGCGTCCTCAGGGGTCGCCTCGACCTCGACGGCCTCGGGGGCGTCGGTGAGGGTCGCCTCGTCGCCGGCCGTCTCGCCGGTCTCGAGCGGGTCGTACTGGTCCGACACGTGCTGCTCCGTCACTCGTTGTGCGATCTGGGGGTCCGGCCTGGCCGGACCGGGGCGGTGTACCGCCGTGGACTCCTGCGCGGGACTACTGCGACTGGCCGGCGAAGACCTCGAACGCCAGCTTGCCGAAGCCGAGGTCGAGGGCGGAGACCAGCGCCATGAAGAAGACGACGAAGACCATGGTCACCAGGAAGTAGGTGACCAGCTGCTCCTGCGTCGGCCAGACGACCTTCCGCAGCTCGGCAACGACCTGGCGGTAGAACGTGACCGGGCTCGTCCGCTTCTCGGCGTCGTGGTCGCGGCGCACTGCGCTGCTGTCCGACACGTCCTCACCTTCCTTCGTCGTCCTGAGCGTCCTGCCCAGGGGTCTTGCAGGGCACGAGGGACTTGAACCCCCAACCTTCGGTTTTGGAGACCGATGCTCTGCCAGTTGAGCTAGTGCCCTTCGCGATTCGCTCCCCGCAGCCTGCCGAAGGGCATGCCGCAGCATGTGGAGGAACCACCGGATGGCGAGTCTACGGGGTCGGACGATGCCGCGTCCAAACGCCCGTCCGGACGCCGCCGCGGACCGCCCTACGATGGGGCCCATGACCTCCACCACTCCCGCCCAGCCCGGACCTCGCGACCGTCGCATCTCCCAGCGGATCGGGGGGATCGCCGAGTCCGCCACGCTCAAGGTCGACGCCAAGGCCAAGGCGCTCAAGGCGGACGGTCGCCCGGTCATCGGCTTCGGCGCCGGCGAGCCGGACTTCCCGACGCCCGACTACATCGTCGACGCCGCGGTCGAGGCCTGCCGCGACCCGCGCAACCACCGCTACACCCCCGCTGGCGGCCTCCCCGAGCTGAAGAAGGCGATCGTCGAGAAGACCCGCCGCGACAGCGGCTGGGAGGTCGAGCCGTCCCAGGTGCTGGTCACCAACGGCGGCAAGCAGGCGATCTACGCCGCGTTCGCGACCATGCTCGACCCGGGCGACGAGGTCATCGTGCCCGCGCCGTACTGGACGACGTACCCCGAGGCCATCCGACTGGCGGGCGGCGTGCCCGTCGAGGTGCTCGCCGACGAGACCCAGGACTACAAGGTCACCGTCGAGCAGCTCGATGCCGCGCTGACTGACCGCACCAAGGTGCTGCTGTTCGTCTCCCCGTCGAACCCGACCGGCGCGGTCTACACCTCCGACGAGATCCGGGCGGTCGGCGCGTGGGCCGAGGAGAAGGGCCTGTGGGTCCTCACCGACGAGATCTACGAACACCTCGTCTACGACGACGTCGACACCGGCTCGCTGCCGGTGTTGTGCCCCCAGGTCGCCGACCGCACGGTCGTCGTCAACGGCGTCGCGAAGACCTACGCCATGACCGGCTGGCGGGTCGGCTGGATGATCGGCCCCGCCGACCTGGTCAAGGCCGCCACCAACCTGCAGTCGCACGCCACCTCGAACGTCGCCAACGTCGCCCAGCGCGCCGCCATCGCCGCGGTGTCGGGCGACCTGGCAGCCGTTGACGAGATGAAGGTCGCCTTCGACCGCCGTCGCCGCACCATCGTGAAGATGCTCAACGAGATCGAGGGCGTGGTCTGCCCGACCCCGCACGGCGCGTTCTACGCCTACCCGTCCGTCAAGGGCCTGCTCGGCCGTGAGCACGACGGTCGGCACATCGAGACCACCACCGACCTCGCGGAGTACATCCTCGAGAGGGCGGAGGTCGCCGTGGTCCCGGGTGAGGCTTTCGGCTCCCCCGGCTACCTCCGGCTCTCCTACGCCCTGGGCGACGACGACCTCGTCGAGGGCGTCACCCGACTGCAGAAGCTGTTCGCCTGACCACCCGCCGAGCTGCCACCAGTTGCCCCGCCCCCGGGAAACTGGCGGCAGCTCGGCCACACCACGGGGGAAACTGCTGGCAGCTCGGCACCGGCTACGGTGACCTGACCTGACCCGACGTGAACACGCACGGCCCGCTGAGGAGGAGGCTCCGCTGAACGGACACCAGCGCAACCTCCACACGCTGCCCAAGGCCCACCTGCACCTCCACTTCACGGGGTCGATGCGGCACGACACGCTCCTCGAGCTCGCCGAGCGCGACGGCATCCATCTGCCCGACTCGCTGGTCTCCGAGTGGCCGCCGGAGCTGTCCGCGGCCGACGAGAAGGGCTGGTTCCGGTTCCAGCGGCTCTACGACGTCGCCCGGTCGGTGCTGCGCACCGAGGACGACGTGCGCCGGCTGGTGCTCGAGGCGGCCGAGGACGACGTCCGCGAGGGCGGCCGCTGGCTGGAGATCCAGGTCGACCCCAGCGGGTACGCCGCCCGGTTCGGCGGGATCACGGCCTTCACCGACCTGGTGCTCGACGCGGTGGCGTCGGCGTCGCGCGAGACCGGCCTGGGCATGGCGCTGGTCATCGCCGCCAACCGCACCCGCCACCCGATGGACGCCCGCACGCTCGCGCGCCTCGCCGCGCAGTACGCCGACCGCGGCGTCGTCGGCTTCGGGCTGTCCAACGACGAGCGCCGCGGGACGACCTCGGAGTTCTCCCGGGCGTTCGAGATCGCGCGCCGGGCCGGGCTGGCGATGGTCCCCCACGGCGGCGAGCTGCGCGGCCCCGACCACGTCCGAGTCTGCCTCGACGAGCTCCACGCCGACCGGCTCGGCCACGGTGTCCGGTCGGTCGAGGATCCCGAGGTGCTGGCGCGGGTCGTCGACAGCGGAGTCGCCCTCGAGGTGTGCCCCGTCTCCAACGTGGCCCTCGGGGTCTACTCCGACCTGACCTCGGTCCCGCTGCCCGAGCTGCTGGCCGCCGGGGCGACCGTCGCGCTCGGCGCCGACGACCCGCTGCTGTTCGGGTCCCGGCTCGCCGGCCAGTACGCCACGATGCGCGCCGCCCACGAGCTCGACGACGCCCAGCTCGCCGAGCTGGCGCGGATGTCGATCCGGGCGTCGTACGCCCCGGACGACGTCAGGAAGACCGTGCTCGCCGACATCGACGAGTGGCTGGCGACACCCCCGGGACGGTGAGCCTCAGAGCTCGAGGCCGACGAGCACCGGCTCGTTGACCAGGCGGATGCCGAACCGTTTCTCGACGCCGTCGCGGACCTCGCGGGCGAGCGCGACCAGGTCGTCGGCGGAGGCGTCGCCGCGGTTGGTGAGGGCGAGGGTGTGCTTGGTCGACAGGGCGACCCGGCCGCCGTTGAGGTCGAGCCCGTAGCCCTTCGAGAAGCCCGCGCGCTCGATGAGCCAGGCCGCGCTGGTCTTCACGGTGCCGTCGGGCTGCGGCCACGCCGGCGCCCCCTCGGGCACGAGGTCGGGGTCGACCATCGGGTTGGTGAAGAACGACCCGGCGCTCCACGTGTCGTGGTCGGCGGCGTCGAGCACCATGCCCTTGCCGCCGCGCAGCGCCAGAACCGTCTCGCGGACGTCGGTCAGCGGGGCCCGCTCCCCCTCGTCGACGCCGAGCCGGCGCGCGAGCTCGGCGTACCGCACGGGCGCGCCGAGGTCGCCCTGCGCGAGCTGGAAGGTCACGTCGAGCACGACGTGGCGCCCCGGGTCGGCCTTGAACCGGCTGTGCCGGTAGCCGAAGCCGCAGTCGGCGTTGGCGAAGGTGCGGATGCCACGCAACTGCCGGTCCCAGACCCGCACCGTGGCGATGGTCTGCGAGACCTCCTGGCCGTAGGCGCCGACGTTCTGGATCGGGGTGGCGCCCACGGCGCCGGGGATCCCGGAGAGCGCCTCGATGCCGACCCAGCCGCGGTCGACGGCGTGGGCGACGAACGCGTCCCAGTCCTCCCCGGCCGCGACGCGCACCAGGACGCCGCCGCAGGAGACGCCGTCCTCGACGTCGGGGTGGATGCCCCGGGTCGCCACCTTCACGACGGTGCCGGGGAAGCCCTCGTCGCTGACGACGAGGTTGCTGCCGCCGCCGAGCACGAGCACCGGCTCGCCGGCGTCGTCGGCTGCCGAGACGGCGGCGACCAGCTCCTCCTCGGTCGTCGCGGTGACGAACCGACGGGCGGGGCCGCCGAGCCGCAGCGTGGTGTGGTCGCGCAGGTGCGCGGACGGCTCAGCCACGCAGGACTGCCTTCGGCATGCCGAGGACCTTCTGGCCGCCGCAGGTGACGGTGAGCGAGACGGTGGTGACGCCGTCCTGGTCGGCGGCCTCGCCGGCGACCTCGATCTCGACGCCGCCCTCGGCGGGCACGACGACCGGGTTGGTGAACTTGCAGCCCAGGCTGGCGACCTCCCGGCCGGGGAACCAGTCGGCGACGGCCCGGGCCGCCAGCGCCATGGTGAACATCCCGTGGGCGATCACCCCGGGCAGGCCGACGCTGCGCGCGACCTGCTCGTCCTGGTGGATCGGGTTGTGGTCGCCGCTGGCCCCGGCGTAGCGGACGAGGTCCTCGCGGGTGACCGTGAAGGTGCGGGTTGGCAGCTCGCTCATGCGTCCGCCCCCCGGTGGACGAGGGTGGCGGAGGTCGAGCAGACCGGTGCGCCGGAGGCGTCGGTGATCTCGCTGGTGGTACCGATGATGTCGTTGCCGGCGATCTGCCGCAGCGACGCGACCGTCAGCGTCGCGGTGAGCACGTCGCCGGGCCGCACCGGGCGCTCGTAGGCGAACTTCTGGTCGCCGTGGACGATGCGGGACAGCTCGATCCCCTCCGCCTCGAGGAAGGCGTTCATCGCGTCGAAGGCGAGGACGATCGGGAAGGTCGGCGGGGCAACGGCGTCGGGGCCGCCGGCGTACTCGCCACCCGTGGCGGCGACGAAGGCCGCCACCTTCTCCTCGGTGACGTCGTACGGCGCGGTCGGCGGGAAAGTCCTCCCGACGAGCGACTGGTCGACAGGCATGGACGCCACCCTAGTCCGGTCGCCGGGCGGGAAACGCGTCGAGGGCGGCCACCCGGATGGGTGACCGCCCTCGACGGAAGGACAGGATGCCGCTCAGCGGGTCTCGCGGTGCGCGGTGTGCTTGCGGCAGCGGGGGCAGAACTTCGCCAGCTCGAGCCGGTCGGGGTCGTTGCGGCGGTTCTTCTTCGTGATGTAGTTGCGCTCCTTGCAGTCCACGCAGGCGAGCGTGATCTTGGGGCGAACGTCGGAGCTCTTGCTGGCCACGGGAAGTCCTTCTGGTTGGTACCTGGGTCGAACTGAGTAGCGGGGGCGGGACTCGAACCCGCGACACCACGATTATGAGCCGTGTGCTCTAACCACCTGAGCTACCCCGCCACGGGGACAGGGCAACCCGGCCAGAATACCGGCCGGACGACCCACACCCAGAGCCCCTTTACGGAATCGAACCGTAGACCTTCTCCTTACCATGGAGACGCTCTGCCGACTGAGCTAAAGGGGCAACGAGCGAGAACAATACACACGACTGCGCGGCAACGAAAAATCGGCTGCGCACCCCCAGCGGGACGCCCTTCTCAACCGTCGATCCTGGGCCAGGGCGCAGCCTCCTCGAGCTCGTAGGCGAGCTCGATCAGGGTGGCCTCACGACCCCAGCCGGCGCTCAGCATCATGCCCTGCGGGAGCCCCTCGGCGGTCATCGCGAGGGGCAGGCTGAGCGAGGGGTCGCCGGTGGCGTTCTGCAACGGCGTGAAGGCCACCCAGTCGAGCAGCCGCTCCATCAGGTCGTCGTAGTCCCGCGTCGGCGCGAGGTGCCCGATCGTGGGCGTCGGCGCAGCCAGGGTCGGCGTGAGCAGCACGTCGTACCGGCGGAAGAAGTCGCGCGACCACCGGGTCGTACGCCGGAGCCGGACGATCGCCGACGGGAGCTTGTGGAGCCGGCGGGCGGAGTGCCGGGCCAGGCCGTGGGTGAGGTTGTCCAGCTGGGTGGGGTCCCACGACGGCCCGAACGCGCGGGCGCCGGTCCGCACGGTGAAGAGCGCCAGCATCGACCAGTACAGCAGGAAGTCGTCGGCGAACCGGGCCGGCGCCGGCTGCGGCACGGGGTGGACCCGGTGGCCGAGCTCCTCGAGCAGCGCGGCCGTCTTCCTGGTCAGCTCGGCGACCTCGGGCGAGGCGGAGCGGCCGATCCCCTCGGTGACGACCGCGACGTCGAGCCGCGCCTTGCCCGGCCGGGTGAGGTCGCCGACGGGCGGCAGCGCGAGGTTGCGCCAGACGCGCTCGGCCTCGCGGTAGAAGGCGGCCGTGTCGCGCACCGACCGGGTCAGCACACCGTCGGAGACGATGCGGACCGGCATCTCGCGCAGCAGCGGGTCCTGCGCCAGCCGGCCGCGGGTGGGCTTGAGTCCGACGAGCCCGTTGACCGAGGCGGGGATCCGGATCGACCCGCCGCCGTCGTTGGCGTGCGCCAGGGGGACCACCCCCGCGGCCACCATCGCCGCGGAGCCGGCCGAGGACGCTCCGGCGGTCCGCCGGAGGTCCCAGGGGCAGCGGACCGGGCCGAGCCGCGAGTGCTCGGCGGAGGCGTTGAGACCGAACTCGGACATCTGGGTCTTGCCCAGAGGCAGCAGGCCGGTGGCGAGGTACTGGCGCGCGAGCTCCCCGTCCTCCCGCGCGACCCGGCCGTCGTAGGCGTCCGTGCCCTGGCGGGTGGGCATGCCGGCGACGTCGACGTTGTCCTTGAGGAAGGTGGGGACTCCCGAGAAGAAGCCGCCGCGCGGCTCCCTCGCCTCCGCCCGCGCCCGGTCCCAGGCGCGGTGGACGACCGCGTTGAGCTCGCCGTCGACCTTCTCGGCGCGGGCCACCGCAGCCTCGACGACCTCGGGGATCGACACCCGGCGCCGGCGGACCAGGTCGGCGAGTCCCACCGCGTCGTGGTCGCCGAGGGCGTCGTCGGCGAAGGCGTGGACCCTGCTCGTGCCGGCAGCCATGGCGGCACGGTACCGAGCGCCGGGCCCCTCGTCAGCAGCCCTCGTCGGCGGCTGGGTCAGCGGTCTGCAGCACCCCGCCGGTGGCAGCCGACGAGGTGGTCGTCGACGAGGCCGATGGCCTCCATCAGCGCGTACATGGTCGTCGGGCCGACGAAGACGAAGCCGCGCCGCTTCAACGCCTTCGAGAGCGCGACCGACTCCGGCGAGGTGGTGACCACCTGCTCGGACGTGGCCGGCGCCGGCGACCGGTCGGGACGGAACGACTCGACGAGGGCCTCGAGGCCGCCGTCGTCGCGCAGCGACACGGTTGCTCGCGCGTTGGTGATCGCGGCCTCGATCTTGCGGAGGTTGCGCACGATCCGGGCCTCGCCCATCAGCCGCTCCACGTCGGAGGCGTCGTACGCCGCGACGGCGTCGGCGTCGAAGCCGGCGAAGACCTCGCGGAAGGCGGGGCGCTTGACCAGGATGGTGCGCCACGAGAGCCCGGACTGGAACGCCTCCAGGGTCAGCCGCTCGAGGTAGGCGGCCTCGCCACGGACGGGCAGCCCCCACTCGGTGTCGTGGTAGACGAGGTTGTCGGGGTCGCCCGCCGCCCACGGGCAACGGGCGATGCCGTCGTCGCCGATCACTGGTCCGGGCACGTCCCGGATCCTGCCAGAGCCCGCCGACGGCGGGACGGGTCGCGCCCGCTCCCCCGACGGCCGCTCAGCTGCGGTACTCGGGGTTCTCCCAGTCGAAGCGGGTGCCGGCGTCCCACTCGGAGCGCTGGTTGCCGTAGCCGGGCACACCGCCGGCGTCCTTGAGCATCCGCGCGAGGTGCATCAGGTTCCACGTCATGAAGGTGGTGTTGCGGTTGGTGAAGTCGTTCTCCGGGCCGCCGCTGCCGGGGTCGAGGTACGACGGCCCCGGGCCCGCCTCGCCGATCCAGCCGGCGTCCGCGTTGGGCGGGATCGTGTAGCCGACGTGGGCGAGGCTGTAGAGCACGTTCATCGCACAGTGCTTGATGCCGTCCTCGTTGCCGGTGATCAGGCAGCCGGCCACCCGGCCGTAGAAGAGGTACTGGCCCTTGTCGTTGAGCTCCCCGCTCAGCGAGTACATCCGCTCGATGAACTGCCGGGTGACGCTCGCGTTGTCCCCCAGCCAGATCGGCCCCGCCACGACGAGGATGTCGCTGGCCAGGATCCCGGGGTAGAGCTCGGGCCAGGCGTCGGCCTTCCACCCGTGCTCCCGCATGTCGGGGTAGACCCCGGTCGCGACGTCGTGGTCGACGAAGCGGATGACCTCGACCTCCACGCCGTGCTTGCGCATGATCGCCGCGCTCGCGTCGACGAGCCCCTGGGTGTGGCTTCGCTCGGGACTGCGCTTGAGCGTGCAGTTGACGTACGTCGCGCGGAGGTCGCTGAAGTCGTGCTCGCGGTCACTCGCCATGCCTCCACTCTCAGGGGTGGTCCGGCCGGGCACAACGGCCCGTCAGGACCAGTCACCCCGACCAGCCTTGCCCAATGCGTTAGTGGCCGCTAACGTATTTGGTGTGACCGACGCCCTCTCCGCAGCTGCCGAGCCCACGCGGCGACGCATCCTCCAGCTGCTCGCGGCGCAGGAGCGCACGGTCAGCGACGTCGCCGCCCACTTCCCGGTGACCCGCTCCGCGATCTCCCAGCACCTGCTCGTGCTGGAGGCCGCCGGGCTGGTCACCGCGCAGAAGGTCGGCCGTCAGCGCATCTACCGGGTCGACCCGCGGGGCCTGCGCGAGCTGCAGGCCGAGATCGACCGGTTCTGGACCAGCGAGCTCGACCAGCTCGTGGCCGACGCCCACGCCCTCAACGACCGCCGGAACGACCCGGCCGAACAAGGAGAACAGCCATGACCTACACCAAGAGCGTCCTGCTCCCCGTCTCCCCCGACGAGGCCTTCGCGCTGATCACCGAGCCCGAGCGGCTGCGGCGCTGGCAGACCGTCACCGCCCGCATCGACCTGCGGGCCGGCGGCGAGTACCGCTGGACGGTCACCCCCGGCCACGTCGCCGCCGGCACCGTCGTGGAGGTCGAGCCCGGCCGACGAGTCGTCCTGGGCTGGGGCTGGGAGGGCCACCCGGAGCTGGCGGCCGAGGGCTCCACCGTGACCTTCACCGTGGAGCCGGTCGAGGGCGGGACCCGGGTCACGCTGGAGCACGCCGGCCTCACCGACGAGCAGGCCGTCCACCACGCCGAGGGCTGGGAGCACTTCGTCGCGCGGCTGGAGAAGGCCGCCACCACGGGGGATGCCGGGCCGGACGAGTGGGCGGCGATGCCACAGGCAATCGACGAGCTCTCCTCGGCCGAGGCCACCCTCGCCGTGCTGCAGCCGGTGCTGCGCGGCCTCACTGCTGAGGACCGCAGCCGGCAGACCCCCTGCGCGGAGTACGACGGGCACGCGCTGGCCGAGCACCTCACGCGCTCGATCGTCGGCATCGGTTCCCTGGCCGGCGCCAAGGTCGTCACCCCTGAGGAGGGCTCGCTCGAGCACCGCATCAGCACGATGGCCGGTCAGGCGATCGAGGCCTGGACCCACCGGGGCCTGGAAGGCGGCACCGAGGGCGAGTCCGGGCTCACGGCTCGCGAAGCCGTGGGGATCCTGTCACTGGAGTTCCTGATCCACGCGTGGGACTTCGCGCAGACCAGCGGCCAGCAGGTCACGGTCTCCGAGGAGCTCGCAGGCTACGTCCTCGGCATCGGCGAGCAGCTGATCCCGGGCGGTCGCTCCGGCGGCTCCTTCGCCGAGCCCGTCGCCGTGCCCGCAGGCGCCGGCGCCCTCGACCGCCTGGTGGCCCTGTCCGGTCGACAGGTCCCCGTCGCCGCCTGAGGGACCGACGGCCCTTCACCCCCGACTCGGAAACCACCGAAGATCCGGACAAGGAAACAAGGAGAGCCCTCATGGCCAAGTTCATGTTCATCTACCACGCACCCGCGATGCCCACGGACGCCCCGGCCCCCTCCCCGGAGGAGATGCAGGAGGTCATGCAGGCCTGGATGCGGTGGGGCGAGAAGGTCGGCGACGGGATGGTCGACTTCGGCACGCCGCTGGCCGGCGGCGTCCGGGTGACCCCCGACGGGACCAGCGACAGCGACCGCGAGGTCGCCGGCTACACGATCATCGAGGCGGCCGACAGGGACGCCGCGCTCGCGCTGGCCCAGGTGCACCCGCACCTGGACATGCCCGGCGGCTGCACCATCGAGGTGCACGAGTGCCAGCCGGTCCCCGGCATGTGACGCAGCACGTGACAGGGCCTCGAAGGTCCGTCGAAGGAGGGGACGTGGAGCTCCCGAAGCACACCGACGAGGACAAGGCGCGCTTCCGCGACCTCGTCCCGGAGGCGCCCGGCGTCGAGGTGAAGCCGATGTTCGGCAGCCTGGGCGCGTTCGTGAACGGCAACATGTTCGCCGGGCTCTTCGGGACCGACGTCGGGGTGCGCCTCGACGAGGCGACCCGTGCTGACCTCGAGGCGGTCGAGGGCAGCGGCCCGTTCGGCCCGCCCGGACGACCGATGCGGGAGTACGTCGCGCTGCCGGCGTCGCTCGACGACGATCAGGCGTCGGCGTGGGTGGAGCGGGCGCGGGCCCACGTGGCCACCCTCCCGCCGAAGGTCAAGAAGTAGGACGCCCTGCGCACCTCACGGGGTCTCGAGGCTCGGCCGCGGGGCGGCCTCGCGCCTCGACCACCGGTGGCCTAGCGGCGTTCCTTGAGGCGGGCGTTCGGCAGCGCCGGGGCGGGGATCGGCGCGAGGTGGTCGTCGACGACCACGCCGAAACGGCCGTCGGCGACGTCCTGACCGTCGTCGACGACGGCGCCACCACGGGTGATCTGGGCCTGCCACTCCTCGCGGAAGGCGACGACCTCCTCGTGGCTGCGGCCGACGAAGTTCCACCACATCACGATGGACTCGCCGAACGGGGTCCCGCCGAGCAGCAGCACCCGCGCCCCCTCGTCACCCGCGGCGAGGCGGAGCGACGGCCCGCCGGGCGGGACGTAGGCGAGCTCGTGCTGCTTGGTCTCCTGCCCGGCAACGGCGACCACGCCGGTGTCGACGAGGACGCCGTGCTCGAACTCCGGGTCGACGTCGGCCTCGAGCACCGCTCCGGGCTCCAGCAGCACCTCGGCGCCGAGAAGCGGGCTGTACGTCGGCACCGGCGAGGTGGACCCGAGCAGCGAGCCGAGGAAGACCCGCCCCTCCCAGCCCTCCCCCGTCACCGGGTCGGGCACGTGGTGCCGGAAGCCGGGGTCGGTGTGGCGCGAGGCGTCGGGCAGGGCGACCCACAGCTGGGCGCCGTGCAGCACCTCGACCTCGCCGGTCGACACCTCGGAGTGGCTGATGCCGCGGCCGGCGGTCATCAGGTTGACCTCGCCGGGCCGCACCATCGCCTGCGCGCCGGTGGAGTCGCGGTGCTCGACCTCGCCGGTGAAGAGCCAGCTCACCGTCTGCAGCCCCGTGTGCGGGTGTGGGGCCACGACCATGCCGCCGGTGTCGGCGACGTCGTCGGGGCCGTAGTGGTCGACGAAGCACCACGCCCCGATCAGCGAGCGGTGCCGCTGCGGCAGGGTGCGGCGCACCGTCATCGCCCGGGGGCCGCCCAGCGGCACCTCCCGCGGGACCATCACCTCGACGGCCAGCTCCGGGCCGCTCTCGCAGGTCAGCAGGTCGGGGTCGCGCTCCGGGTTGCTCACCCTCCCAGTGTGCCCCCGCCCGCCAGCGGCCCAGCCGCTACGAGAGCTGCGGCGGGTCGGTCTCCCGCTTCTCCTCATCACCGCGCCCTGCAGGGGTGACGGTGTGCGCGAGGGTCGCGTGGCGCGCCGCGGCGTCCGTCGTCGTCCGCTCGAGCCGCACCACGATCGACTTGTACGTCGGGGTGTTGCTGCCCTCCGCGGTGGACTCCAGCGGCACGAGCGGGTTGGTCTCCGGGTAGTACGCGGCGGCGCAGCCGCGGGGCTGGTCGTAGGCCACGACCCGGAACGCCGGCACCCGCCGCTCGACGCCGTCCCACTCGCTGACCAGGTCGATGTGGTCGCCCTCCGTCAGCCCGAGCGCCGCGACGTCCTCGGGGTGGACGAAGACCACGCGCCGGCCGCCCTCGATGCCGCGGTAGCGGTCGCTGAGGCCGTAGATCGTGGTGTTGAACTGGTCGTGCGACCGGATCGTCTGCAGCAGCAGCCGCCCCTCGGGCACGGTCAGCACCTCCAGAGGGCTGACCGTGAACATCGCCTTCCCAGCCTTCGTCGGGAAGGTACGGGTGTCTCGGGGCGGGTGCGGCAGGGTGAAGCCGCCCGGCTGGTCGACCTTCTCGTCGTACGCTGCGCAGCCGGGGACCACACGCGCGATGGAGCGGCGGATCTCGGAGTAGTCCTGGCGGAACCGGCTCCACGGCACGGGCGAGTCGGTCAGCGTGGCCTCGGCGATCGAGCAGACGATGTCGACCTCGGAGCGCAGGTGCGGCGACGCGGGCTTCAGCGGCCCCTGGGAGGCGTGGACCGCCGACATCGAGTCCTCCACGGTGACCCGCTGCGGCGAGCCGCCGGTGTGGTCGCGCTCGCTGCGGCCGAGCGCCGGCAAGATCAGCGCCTCGCGGCCGTGCACGACGTGGGACCGGTTGAGCTTGGTCGAGACGTGCACCGTCAGGTCGGCGTTGCGCATCGCCGCCTCGGTGGCCGCGGTGTCGGGGGTGGCGGACACGAAGTTGCCGCCCATCCCCATGAACACCCGGGCCCGACCCTGGGCGAGGGCAGTGATCGCGGCGACGGTGTCGAGGCCGTGCTCGCGCGGCGGCTCGAAGCCGAACTCGGCGGCGAGGGCGTCGAGGAAGTGCTCGGGCGCGCGCTCCCAGATTCCCATCGTGCGGTCGCCCTGCACGTTGGAGTGGCCGCGCACGGGGCACAGCCCCGCGCCGGGCTTGCCGATGTTCCCCTGCAGCAGCGCGACGTTGACGATCTCCTTGATGGTCGCGACGGCGTTGCGGTGCTGGGTGATGCCCATCGCCCAGCAGAAGACGGTCCGGCCGCTGCCGGCGAGCATCCGGGCCAGCTCCTCGATCTCCTCGCGCCGCAGCCCGGTGGCCGCGAGGACCGCGGGCCAGTCGACGTCGCGCCGCGCCGCGGCGTACTCCTCGAAGCCTGTGGTGTGCCGCTCGACGAAGTCGCGGTCGACGGCGCCGCGCTCGAGCAGCAGCGACCCGAGCGCCTGCAGCAGGGCGAGGTCGCCGTTGGTGCGGATCTGCAGGTAGAGGTCGGCGAGGCCGGTGCCGGGGCCGACGACGCCGCGCGGGGTCTGCGGGTTCTTGAAGCGCACCAGGCCCGTCTCGCGCAGCGGGTTGACCGCGACGATGCGGGCGCCGTTCTTCTTGGCGGTCTCCAGCGCGGTCAACATCCGCGGGTGGTTGGTGCCGGGGTTCTGGCCGAGGATCACGATGAGCTCGGCCGAGTGGACGTCCTCGAGCCGCACCGAGCCCTTGCCGATGCCGATGGCCTCGGCCAGCGCCACCGACGTCGACTCGTGGCACATGTTGGAGCAGTCGGGGAGGTTGTTGGTGCCGTAGGAACGGGCGAGGAGCTGGTAGGCGAACGCCGCCTCGTTGGAGGTCTTGCCCGAGGTGTAGAAGACCGCCTCGTCCGGGTCGATCGCCCGGAGGTGACGGCCGATCGTCGCGAACGCGTCGTCCCAGGAGATCGGCTCGTAGTGGGACGCGCCCTCGCGGAGCACGAACGGCTCGGCGATCCGGCCCTGCTGGTTGAGCCAGTAGTCGGTGTGCTCGGCGAGCTCGGCGACCGGGTGGCGGGCCATGAAGTCGCGGTCGAGCAGGTCGCGGGTGGCCTCGTCGGCGACCGCCTTGACGCCGTTCTCGCAGAACTCGGCGGTGTGGCGGTGGGCGGGGTCGGGGTCCGGCCAGGCGCAGCCCTGGCAGTCGAACCCGTCGGTCTGGTTGAGCTTGAGCAGGGTCCGGCCGGAGCGGACGACGCCCATCTGGTCGACGGCCCTCTTCAGGGCGATGGCCACGGCCTCGGCGCCGGCGGCCGCCTTCTTGGGCGCGCCGACCTCGACCTGTGCCTCGTCGATCTCGTGGACCCGCCTGCGTCGACCCATGCCCCCATCCTGTCCCACCGCGGAAGCGAGTGGAATCAGCTGTTGGAGTAGACCGCCGGGCCGCCGTCGCCGGTGTCGGGGGTGCTGTCGGGGCCGCGTCCGGCCCAGGTCCAGGCGTACGCCGGGTCCTCGGCCGCGAGGCCGCCCTCGCCGAGCTCGAGCGGCGCGAAGGTGTCGACCATGACGGCCAGCTCGTCGAAGTACTCCGCGCCGAGCGAGGCCTCGATGGCCGACGGCTGCGGGCCGTGCGCGTGGCCGCCGGGGTGCAGCGAGATCGAGCCGATGTTGATGCCCGAGCCCTTGCGCGCCTCGTAGTCGCCGCCGACGTAGAACATGACCTCGTCGCTGTCGACGTTCGAGTGGTAGTAGGGCACCGGGATCGCCAGCGGGTGGTAGTCGACCTTGCGCGGGCAGAAGTTGCAGATGACGAAGTTCCAGCCCTCGAAGACCTGGTGCACCGGCGGCGGCTGGTGGACCCGGCCGGTGATCGGCTCGAAGTCCTCGACGTTGAACGTGTAGGGGTACAGGCAGCCGTCCCAGCCGACCACGTCGAACGGGTGGGTCGCGTAGACCATGCGGGTGCCGACGATCGCGCCGCCGGTACGGTGCTTGACCAGCACCTCGACGTCGGTGCCCTCGACCAGGAACGGCGCGTCCGGCCCGTGCAGGTCGCGCTCGCAGTACGGCGCGTGCTCGAGGAACTGCCCGTAGCGCGAGAGGTAGCGCTTGGGCGGCGCGATGTGGCTGTTCGCCTCGATGGCGTAGAGCCGGCTCGACTCGGCGGGGACCCAGCGGTGGGTGGTGGCGCGCGGGATCAGGACGTAGTCGCCGGTCCGGTAGCTGACCACGCCGAAGACCGTCTCGACCGTGCCGGAGCCCGACTGGACGTAGACGCACTCGTCGCCGATCGCGTTGCGGTAGTACGGCGACGGGTCGGTGCCGGTCACGACGTACGCGATGCGCACGTCGTTGTTGCCGAGCACCAGCCGGCGGCCGGTGACCGCGTCGGCGGTGGCGCCGTCAGTGCCCTCGGGGAACAAGGTGTGGAGCTTGAGGTGACGCGGCTTCAGCGGGTGGTTGGGGGTGCGGGTCTGGTCGCCGAGGTCCCACACCTGGCTGTCGACCAGCGCCGACGGGACGCCGCGGTGGTAGAGCAGCGAGGAGTCGGACGAGAAGCCCTCCTCACCCATCAGCTCCTCGCGGTAGAGCCGCCCGTCGGGGTCGCGGTGCTGGGTGTGGCGCTTGGGCGGCACGTCGCCGACGCTGCGGTAGTGGGCCATGGGCTCAGCCTTCCACGATCAGGGGCTCGCTGGGATGTCCGGCTGGCATGGTGACACGTCCGATAACCGACCGTCCGGCGGGCCGATTCCCGACCGCTGCCGCACCGCCCGGGAGGCCCGAAAACGATTCGCCCGCCGTCGGTGCCGAGACCTACGCTCGGTATCACCATGCGCGACTTCCCCCCTTCCGTGACGTCGTACTGGACCCCGGAGGGGACACCGGACGGCTCGCAGCAGAGCGTCCCCGACACCCGCAGCCCGCTGCGCTTCCTGCGGTGGATGCTGCGCCAGCAGGGGTCGATCGTGTGGGTCGCCACCGCGCTCGGCGTGCTGTGGCAGCTGCCGCTGATCGTCGGTCCGTGGATCTTCGGCCGCGCCATCGACGAGGGCCTTGTCCCCGGCGACACCACCGCGGTGGCGATCGGCGCCGGAGCGCTCCTGGTCGTCACGATCATCGGCGCCGTCTTCGGCATCGCGCTCCACACCCTGGTCGTCCGCAGCTGGCTGATCAGCCTCTACGGCACGACCAAGATGGTCACGCGCAAGGCCGCCCAGATGGGGCACGTGCTGCCGCGCCGCTCCCCCACCGGCGAGATCCTCAGCGTCGCGTCGAGCGACTCCGACGAGTTCGGCGCGATGACCGAGATCATGGCCCGCGCCGGGTCGCAGCTCGTCTCGTTCCTCGCGGTCGCCGCGATCGTCCTCGCGACCTCGCCGCGGCTGGGCGTCGTGGTGCTGCTCGCCGCGCCGGTGCTGGTCGGTGTCGCGCTCCCCTTCCTGAAGCCGCTGCACCGTCGGCAGTCCGTGGAGCGCTTGCGCAACTCCGAGCTGACCTCGCTGGCCACCGACATCGTGGCGGGGCTGCGGATCCTGCGCGGCATCGGGGGCGAGCGCACTTTCGGCCGCAACTACGCCGACCAGTCGCAGCGCTCCCGCGCTGCCGGCGTCTCGGCCGGCATCTGGCAGGCCGTGATCGAGGCGCTCGGCGTGCTGTTCTCCGGCGTCTTCCTGGTGCTGCTGCTGTGGCTCGGCACCCGCGAGGTGCTCGCCGGCCGGCTCACCATCGGCGAGCTCGTGGCCTTCCTCGGCTACGGCCTCTACCTCATCGGCCCGATCCGGACCTTCTTCGAGTTCGCCCAGAAGATCACCCGGGCCTTCGTCAGCGCCCGCAAGGCGATCGCGATCTTCGAGTCACAGCCGCCGTGGCACGAGCCGCAGGCACCGCGCCGGCTCGACCCCGCGGCGCCGCTGGTCGACGGGGCGAGCGGCCTCACCGTCCACCCCGGCCTGCTCACCGTCGTCGTCAGCGCGGTGCCCGACGACTCGGCGGCGCTGGCCGACCGGCTCGGCCGCTACCTGCCGCGCGACACCGAGCCGGTGAGCGAGGAGCTCGACGAGGAGCTCAAGGGCCGCGCCGCCCGCGCGGCCCGGTCCGAGCGGGCCCGTCGGCGCGCCGAGATCGCCCGCCGCGACGCCGAGCGCACCCGCGGCGCGTGGGGCGTCCGGCTCGGCGACGTCGACCTCGCCGACGCCGCGCTCGCCGACGTGCGCCGCACCATCCTGGTCAGCGACACCGGCAGCCAGCTCTTCGCCGGCACCCTCCAGGACGCCGTCGACCCCCACCGCCGGCTCAGCCGGCCGCAGGCCGAGGAGGCCCTGCTCGCCGCGAACGCCGAGGACGTCTACGACGCACTCCCCGGGGGTTGGCAGGGGCTGCTCGACGAGCGCGGCCGCGGCCTGTCCGGCGGGCAGCGGCAGCGCGTCGTGCTCGCCCGGGCCCTCGCCACCGACGCACCGGTGCTGGTGCTGGTCGACCCCACCTCGGCGGTCGACGCCCACACCGAGGCCCGGATCGCCGAGCGGGTCAGCCGGCTCCGCGCCGGCCGCACCACCGTCGTGTGCACGGTGTCCCCGCTGTGGCTGCACCACGCCGACCGTGTGGTGCTGCTCCACGACGGCCGTGTCGTCGCCGAGGGCCGCCACGACGACCTGCTGGTCGACCACCCGGCGTACCGCGCAGTGGTGGCCCGAGCGATGGACGAGGAGGTGGCCCGATGACCACGACCAGCCACCGGACGAGCGACCGGACGGGCCCGATGGACACCGCGACGTCGGCGCTCCTCGCCTCGTCGGCGGAGACCTGGGACCACCACCTCGACGACGCCCCGGCGGTCGACCCGCGGCTCCGGCCTCCCCGCGACGCCGGCACCACCGAGCGGCTCGCCGCCTGGCGGCTGCGCCACCACCTGCGGCGTGAGGAGGCCGAGCGGGTCTACGACGCGTCCCGCAACCCGGTGCGCGGCTGGCCGGTCGCCGACGACCAGGCGGTGCTGCGGTTCTTCCGCTCGCTGATCGCGAGCCGGCGCCGGATGTTCCTGGCGCTGGTCGTGCTCAACGCCCTCGCGGCCGGCACCGGCCTCGTCGTGCCGCGGCTGCTCGGCGTCCTCGTCGACCGCACCGTCGACGAGGCGGGTCGCGGGCTCAACACGCTCGCCCTGCTGGTCGTCGGCGTCGTGCTCGCGCAGGCGCTGTTCACGTTCCTCGCGCAGCGCACCTCCACGCTGTTCGGCCAGGACCTGCTGGCCTCCGCCCGCGAGTACATCGTCCGCACGATCCTGCGGCTGCCCGTCGGCCAGGTGGAGAGCGCCAGCACCGGCGACCTCGTCACCCGGGTCACCCGCGACGTCGGCACGATGAGCCGTTCGGTGCAGTTCGGCCTGCCGATGGCGATCATCTCGCTGCTCACGGTCGTGCTGTCGATCATCGCGATGCTGGTCAACTCAGTGCTGCTGGCGCTGCCGTCGCTGCTCGTGATCGCGACCAGCTTCCTCGCCGTGCGCAGCTACCTTCGGCGCGCGCCGAAGGGCTACATCACCGAGGGGTCGACGTACTCCCGCATCAACACCACCCTCACCGAGACGGTCGAGGGCGCCCGGACCGTGGAGGCGCTCGGCCTCGCGGAGCGCCGGGTGGCGCAGGGCGACGACGACATCGAGGTCTCGGCCCAGGCCGAGCGCTACACGATGTCGCTGCGCAACCTGCTCTTCGCAGTCATCGACGTCGCCTTCAACACCCCGCGCGTCGTCACCCTCGTGGTCGGCGCCTGGGGCTACTCCCGGGGCTGGCTCTCCCTCGGCCAGATCACCGCGGCGGTGCTGTACGTCGAGGCGCTGAGCGGGCCGCTCGACCGGCTGGTCGGCGAGCTCGACAGGCTGCAGGTCGGCGCCACCTCGACCGCCCGCCTCCTCGGCATCGCCGAGGTGCCGCCCGACCGCACGCCGGGCGAGGCGCTGCCCGACGGCCAGCACCTGGTCGGCCGCGACCTGCGCTTCTCCTACCGCGAGGGCCACGACGTGCTGCACGGCGTCGACCTCGAGCTCCGCGACGGGGAGCGGCTCGCGGTCGTCGGTCCCTCGGGCTCCGGCAAGTCGACGCTGGGCCGGCTGCTGTCCGGGATCAACCGGCCGCGGACCGGCTCGGCGACGGTGGGCGGGGTCGAGCTCGTCGACCTGCCGCTGGAGGTGCTGCGCACCGAGGTCGCCCTGGTCACCCAGGAGCACCACGTCTTCATCGGGACGGTCCGGGACAACATCGTGCTGGCCCGAGAAGACTCCCCCGACGACGACGTCTGGTCGGCACTGGCGGCGGTCGGCGCCCGCGACTGGGTGGAGCGGCTTCCGCGCGGGCTCGACACCCGGATCGGGTCCGGCCAGCAGGCGCTGACCCCGGCGCAGGCGCAGCAGGTCGCGCTCGCCCGGCTGATCATCGCCGACCCCCACACGCTGGTGCTCGACGAGGCGACCTCGCTCATCGACCCGCGGACGGCACGCACCCTGGAGGGCTCGATGAACGCGCTGCTCGAGGGCCGCACCGTCGTCGCCATCGCCCACCGGCTGCACACCGCCCACGACGCCGACCGGATCGCCGTGGTGATCGACGGCCGGATCGCCGAGCTCGGCAGCCACCACGAGCTGGTCGAACGTGAGGACGGGGAGTACGCCGCGCTCTGGCGAGCCTGGACGTCCTAGAGTGGCGCGGGTGACACCGACACCAGGGACGAAGGCCACGCACGAGCCCCTGCCCGCCGTCTGGTCGCGGCTGGTCGACGACGCGGCGGTCTTCCCGCCCGGCGACGCCCCGCTCGACGAGGCGGTGGCGGCGTACACCGCCCGCGGCGACGAGTGGTGCGCCGACCTGGTCGGCTCGTTCGTCGTCACCGACGTCAAGGTCCCCGAAGTTGCGGACGCCGCCCCCGGGACACCGGTCAGCCTGTCGATCGTGGTGACCGGCGGTGCCGGCGCGATCGCCGGCGCACTGCGGCTGGCGGACAAGGCGGGGCAGCCGGTGGCCGGGATCGAGATCGCGCTGCGCGACCTCGACGACCTGTCCGGCAACGCCCGCCGGGTCGTGGCGGCCGTCGACGCCGCCCGCGGCGAGGGGCTCCTGGATGACGGGACCCCCGTCTTCGTGGAGCTGCCGCAGCAGCCGCCGTCGGCTGCGTGGCTGGCCGCCGCCGACGAGGTCGCCGCCGCCGAGCTCCGGCTGAAGTTCCGCACCGGCGGGGTCGAGGCCGCGATGCACCCGGACGCCGCCACGCTCGCCGGCTGGGTCGACGCCGCGCTCGACCGCGAGACGCCGTTCAAGTGCACCGCCGGCCTGCACCACGCGGTGCGCCACACCACCGGCGAGGGCTTCGAGCAGCACGGCTTCGTCAACGTGTTGCTGGCGACCCGGGCACTCTTCGACGGCACGCCCGTCGACGCGGCCGCCGAGCTCCTCGAGACCCGGGAGCCCGACGCCGTGCTGGCCGGCTGGCGCGCGGCCGGCGACGACGCGATGGCCGGTGCCCGCCGCTGGTTCACCTCGTTCGGCTCCTGCAGCGTGACCGACCCCCTCGACGACCTCACCGCCCTCGGACTGCTGGAGGCCCCCCGATGACCGCGACCACCTGGGTGGAGGGCGCCGCCGGCTCCCTCTTCGACGTCGACAACCTGCCGTACGGTGTGTTCTCTCGACCGGGCGAGGAGCCGCGGGTCGGCGTCCGGATCGGAGACCTGGTGCTCGACCTCTCCCCCGTGGCCGCGGCGGAGATGCTCGACTCGCACCACGTCTTCCAGGAGCGCAGCCTCAACCTCCTCATGTCGGAGGGGCGGCAGGTGCGCGAGTCGCTGCGCACCTGGCTGACCGGGCTGCTGACGGAGGAGGCCGAGCGGGACCTCGTCGAGCCGCACCTCATCCCGCTGTCGGAGGTGACGCTCCACCTGCCGGTCGAGGTCGCCGACTACGTCGACTTCTACGCCTCCCTCGACCACGCCTCGAACGTCGGCCGCATCTTCCGCCCCGACCAGGAGCCGCTGCTGCCCAACTGGAAGCACCTCCCCGTCGGGTACCACGGCCGCGCCGGCACGGTCGTCGCCAGCGGCACCCCCGTGGTGCGGCCCTGTGGCCAGCGCAAGGCACCCACCGACGATGCCCCGACGTACGGCCCGTCGGCCCGGCTCGACATCGAGGCCGAGCTCGGCTTCGTCGTCGGCACCCCGTCGCCCCTCGGCGAGCGCGTCGGCGTCGACGACTTCTCCGAGCACGTCTTCGGCCTGGTGGGCCTCAACGACTGGTCGGCCCGCGACATCCAGGCCTGGGAGTACGTCCCGCTCGGGCCGTTCCTCGGCAAGTCGTTCGCGACGTCGATCTCCCACTGGGTGACGCCGGTCGAGGCGCTCGACGCGGCCTGGGTCGACCTGCCGGGGCAGGACCCCGCGCCGCTGCCCTACCTGCAGGGCAAGGCAGCGCGCGGGCTCGACATCGAGGTCGAGGTCGAGCTCAACGGCAAGGTCGTCGCCCGACCGCCCTACCGCTCCATGTACTGGTCGCCGGCCCAGATGCTCGCCCACATGACCGTCAACGGCGCCTCGCTGCGCACCGGCGACGTGTTCGCGTCGGGGACCATCTCGGGCCCGGAGCCCGACCAGCGCGGCTCGTTCCTCGAGCTGAGCTGGGGCGGCAAGGAGCCGTTCGAGGGCCGCACCTTCCTGGAGGACGGCGACGAGGTGGTGCTGCGCTACACCGCGCCCGGCACCGCCGGCGGCCGGATCGCGCTCGGCGAGGTCACCGGGCGCATCGAGCCCGCCAGCGACTGAACCCGTCGCGGCCGCGGGCTGGCTAGCCTGAAGCGGTGCAGCCCGTGCAGCCCGTTTAGCTCGGCCAGTACCCGCCGCCCCGTCACGTGGTCGCGCAGATCAGCGACCCGCACCTCGTCGCGCCCGGGGAGCGCAAGTACGACCTGATCGACCCCGAGCCCTACCTGCGGCTGGCCCTGGAGCGGCTGACCCGGATCGACCCGGCCCCTCAGGCGCTGGTCTTCTCCGGCGACCTCGCGGACCGGGGCGAGCCGGCGGCGTACGCCCGGCTGCGCGAGCTGGTCGAGCCGGTGGCGGCGGCGCTCGGCGCCGAGGTGGTCTGGGTGATGGGCAACCACGACGAGCGGGCGGCGTTCTCGGCGACGCTGCTCGACCACGAGGACGAGGCGCCGCAGGACCGGGTGCACGACGTCGACGGGCTGCGCATCGTCGCCCTCGACACCAGCGTCCCCGGCTACCACCACGGCGACCTCACGGACGACCAGCTCGACTGGCTGGCCGGGGTGCTGGGCGACCCGGCGCCCCACGGCACGCTGCTGGCGCTGCACCACCCGCCGGTGCCGGTGCCGATGCTGCGGGCCGCGGAGCTCATCGAGCTCGCCGACCAGCACCGGCTCGCCGAGGTGGTCGAGGGCACCGACGTGCGCGCCATCCTCGGTGGCCACCTGCACTTCACGTCGTGGTCGACCTTCGCCGGCGTGCCCGTCTCGGTCACCTCGTCGACCTGCTACACCTCCGACCCGGCACCGGACGGCCGCTTCGTCTCCGGCGTCGACGGCCACCACGCGGTCACCGTGCTCCACCTGTACGACGACCGCGTCGTGCACACCGTCGTTCCGGTGGCCGAGGCGCCCGAGGCGAGCGGCTTCCCGGCCGAGGCGGCCGCGCTGGTCGAGGCGCTCAGCCCCGAGGAGCGACGGGAGCTGATCTCGCGCAAGGACTCGCCGTTCTACCGTGGCGAGCTGCCGGTCTGACCGAGCTCAGCCAGACCGCCGCACCGGCACCGGCAGCCGCGACCACCACGAGCGGGACGGGACCGAGCTGCCCGAGGTCGACGCGACCGATCGCAGCGAGGACCAGGAGCACGGCCGGGCAGCACGCGGGACCGAGAGCGGCGGCCATCAGCCGCGAGGCCACGGGGGACTGCCCGGGCCGCTCGGTGAGCATGAGCACGACGCCGAGGACCAGTCCCGCGAACAGTCCCACCGTCGTGCCCACCAGGGCTCCGACGACCGTCGAGCCGACCGGGTCGGCCACCAGCGGTCCGACACCGTGCGCCGGCGTCGTCAGCCAGCCCGAACCGGCGCCGAGCACGACTCCGAAGGCGATCCCTGTCGTCGGACCGGCGACGAGCCACCACAGGCGCGTCCGGTCCCCCCGTTCCCCGTTCACGCCGCACACCCTAGGCGCCGGTCGTCGTCGGGCGTCGGCCTCAGGCGTCGGCGTGCACCATCCCGGCGTGCAGCGTCTCGGCGTAGTGCTCGGCGAAGAGCTTGGCGACGAGCTCGCCGCGGCTGCCGACGCCGACCTTCTCGAACACGGACTTGATGTAGTCGCGCACGGTGTGGGCCGACAGGAACAGCTCGGCCGCGATCTCGGGGGTGGACAGACCGGTGGCGATGCCGCGGACGACCTCCCGCTCCCGCGGGGTCAGCCCGTAGGCCTCGACGATGATCGGCGCGACCTCGGCGCTCTTGGCGGGCTCCACGACGACCACGACCGGACCGTCGCCGTCGTGCTCGTCCAGGCAGGAGGCGTGGAGCACCACCCAGCGACCGCCGCGATCGCGCAGCCGCACCCGGACCGGCCCCTCGTCGTGGCCGCGCGCGACGGCCCGGGCCCGCGAGACCAGCGGCTGGAGCGGCGTGTAGAGCTGGAGCCTCTCCGGATGGGAGCAGTCGGCGAGCAGCCCGTCCCAGGTCTTGTCGTCGACGTTCGGGCCGTAGAGGTGGGAGAGCCACTCACGCGCCTCGCGGTTGGCCGACAGCAGCAGCGCGCCGTCGCCGAAGAGCATCACGCCGGGTGCCAGCAGGGAGGCGTTCGGAGCGGAAGCCCGGATGCTGAAGCGGCGCAGGGCAGCGCCGACCGCCGGGGACGCGGCGAGCAGCACCTCGAGGTCGTTGCTGGTGAAGGGGTCACGCCCCTTGTCGCGATAGAGGGCCGCCACCGCCCACGTCGTCGGCCCGGTCCGGAACGCCACGCGCGCCTCGTCGGCGTACCCCTGCGGCTGGAGGAAGTCGCGGTAGCGGGCGCTGCGGACCGGCGTGCCGCCCGTGGCCAGGCGCAGCGCGCCGACGGGCCGCTCCTGCCGGGCGAGGTCGCGGAACTGCAGGGCGTCGCTGGTGTTGAACTCCCCGTGCCAGAACGTCCAGCACAGGGCCGGGTCCATGTTCTGCACCCGGCTGGGCGTCAGGGCGAGCAGCGTCGAGGGGTCCACGCCGAACCACATCGCGCCGTCGAAGGGGACGACCTTGCCGACCTGCGCGCTGAGCTCGCCGAGGAACGCGTCGACGGTCGTGGTCCGCTCCTCTGAGCGCTCGACGGCCGCGACCAGCCGACGCCCTTCAGCGGTGGCGGTCATGGGAAGAAGGTAGACCCGTCGCGACCCGGGGGCTCCCCCTTATTTGAGGGGGACCAGACCGGGGACGACCCACGCCCGCGGGGTGCCGGCGCAGGCGGGCCGCGCCGACGCTGGAGGGGATCCCAGACGACCCCCGAGCGACCGGAGGACCCCGCATGTTCGGCCCCCTGCCCACCACCGACCCCGTCGAGCTCGCGCCCGAGACCTTCCTCATCACCAACATGGCGCCGCTCGGCCCGAGCGAGTACCTGCCGGTCAACTCGATGCTCATCCGCGGCGACGAGCCGGTCATCGTCGACACCGGCGCCCCCATCCACCGCGAGCTGTGGCTGCGCCAGGTCTTCGACCTGGTCGCGCCGGAGGACGTCCGCTGGATCTTCCTGTCCCACGACGACGGCGACCACACCGGCGCGCTGCACGACGTGCTCGACCTGTGCCCGAACGCCACCCTCGTGTGCAACTTCTTCTCGACCGACCGGCTGGCCCTCGAGAAGGCGCTGCCGATGAACCGGATGATCTGGCGGGAGGCGACGCAGTACTTCGACGCCGGCGACCGGCGGCTGCGGCTGGTGCTGCCGCCGATCTACGACGGCCCCGCGACCCGCGGCATCATCGACGAGACCACCGGCGTGATGTGGGCGGTCGACTCCTTCGCCGCCCTCGCGCCCGGCGTCGTGCACCACTACGAGGACATCCCGCAGCCGATGTACGACGAGACCTTCCGGCTGGTCAACAGCCTCGTCTCGCCGTGGCACGAGTGGCTCGACCCGGTGAAGTACAACCGCCACGTCGACTCGGTCGAGGCGCTGCGGCCCGAGGTCATCGCGTCGGCGCACGGACCGATCCTGACCGGGATGGCGATCCACGACGCCTTCGACCGGGTGCGCGACCTCGCCGGCCAGCCGATCGTGCCCCGGCCGGGCCAGGAGCTGCTCGACGAGATCCTCGCCCAGACCATGGTCGTCGACTGAGACGAAGGGGCCGTCCACGGCTGCGCCGCGCCCGTGGACGGCCATCTCCCTCCTCCGACACGACTTCGGCGTGGGGTGTTGCGTCGCCCACCGATCAATGTCTACTGTCTCAGTAGAGTTAGATCAGATTGGACGACGTCGCATCCGCTTCCTGCTGACCCACGACTCGTGGACCGGACGCGGAGCAGACCCACCCGGAACGTGAAGGAGCTCGACCATGACCGAGACCACCGCCGCCACCACTGACAACGGCGTCAACGTCGAAGCCCTGCTCGGGGCCCGTGCCGCCATCACCGACGACCCCGCCCTCGGCCAGTTCACCTGGCGCGCCACCAACACCTGGATCAACGGCACCCACAGCCGGGGTGAGGTCGAGGGGTTCTACGGGCTCTCGGGCGAGCAGACCCACACCAGGAAGTTCACCTTCGACGCCGACCACCCGCCGCAGTTCGCCGCCGAGGACAACGGCGCGGCACCCGTGGAGATCGTGCTCGTCGCCCTGGGCGGCTGCCTGACGGGAGGCGTGGCGTCGGTCGCCCAGCAGCGCGGGATCCAGCTCCGGTCGGTCAAGGCCACGATCGAGGCCGACCACGACCTCCGCGGCATCCTCGGCGCCGACCCCGAGGTCCCCAACCGGTTCAGCGCCGTCCGCGTGGCCTACGAGGTCGACGCCGAGGCCTCGCCCGAGGACATCCGCGCCCTCGTGGCGCAGTCGCAGAAGCGGTCCGCCGTGTTCGACCTGCTCACCAACCCGACCGCGGTCACGGTCGACGTGGCAACCGCCTGATGCCCACCGTCACGACCGTCGTCGTCGGCGCCGGGCACAGCGGGCTGGCCATGAGTCGCTGCCTGACCGAGCGCTCGATCGACCACGTGGTCCTCGAGCGCCGGCAGGTGGCGAACTCCTGGCGCACCCAGCGCTGGGACTCCCTGCGGCTGCTGACGCCGAACTGGATGACCCGGCTGCCCGGCTGGGAGTACGACGGCGACGACCCAGACGGGTTCCTCACTGGCCGCCAGGTCGCCGACCTGATCACCGACTACGGCGACCCGGCGCCGGTGAGGACCGGCACCGAGGTCGTCTCCATCGGGGCCGTCGAAGGCGGCTTCGAGGTCGTGACGGACCAGGAGGTGTGGCGCGCACGGACCGCGGTGGTGGCCGCCGGGCTCACCCGGGGCGTGGCACCCGCCGTCGCCGACGCCCTCCCGTCCGGCCTGGTGTCGCTGCACGCGATCGACTACCGCAACCCCGACCAGCTGCCCGACGGCGGCGTCCTGGTCGTGGGCCCGTCCTCGAGCGGGGTGCAGATCGCCGAGGAGCTCCAGCGCTCCGGGCGGCCCGTGACCCTCGCGACCGGGGAGCACGTCCGCCTGCCCCGCCGGTACCGCGATCGCGACATCCTCTGGTGGATGGAGGCGTCCGGGATCCTCGACGAGCGGTGGGACGAGGTCGACGACATCGTGCGCGCCCGCAACCTGCCCTCCATGCAGCTGGTCGGGGGCGCGCGCACGCTGGACCTCAACACGCTGCAGGCGGGCGGCGTCCGGGTCACCGGCCGGCTGGCTGGGATCCGGGACAGCCTCGCACAGTTCTCCGGGTCGCTGCCCAACGTCTGCGCACTGGCCGACCTCAAGCTGGGCCGACTCCTGAAGACGATCGACGAGTACGCCGGTGGCACCGGCGAGCGGTTCGAGCCGACCAGGGTGCCGGACGCGCCGCTCGGCCTGGACCTCTCCTCGGGTGAGATCCGGTCGGTCGTCTGGGCCACCGGCATCAAGCCCGACCACGGCTGCCTCCGGGTTCCGGTCCTCGACCGCGGCGGCCGACTGCAGCACGACGGCGGCGTGACCGCCTGTCCTGGGCTCTACGTGATGGGGCTGCCGGTGCTGCGCCGGCGGCGCTCGACGTTCATCGGAGGTGCCGCCCTCGACGCGGTCGAGCTGGCCGACCACCTGGCAGGGCACCTCGCCGGTCAGCACGCAGGCAGTCCCGGCATCAACCCGCTCGCATCCCACCGACAGCACAGGACAGCCTCATGAAGACCGACCCACGCGCCACGTCCTTGGCCACCCTCGTGGCGGACCGCGACCTCGAGGAGCTCGGCAGGCGACTCACGGCCGACGTCCGCGTGCGGGCGATGCTGCCGGGTGGTCCGGTCGAGCAGCACGGACGGGACGAGGTCCTGAGAAAGTTCGACGACTGGTTCGGTGACTACCGCACGGTGGTCCTCGAGGACGCCGCGGGAGAGCTTGTCGGTGACCGGCTCCTCGTGCACTACCGGCTCCGCTTCGAGCCCGACGAGTCGCCGCGCGTCCTGACCCAGACCTGGGTCTCGTCCCTCGACGCCGCGGGTCTGCTCTTCCGTATCGACCTGGTGTGCTCGGGATTCCGGGAGGCGTCATGACCCAGACCACGATCCCCGCGCTGCAGCACTGGGGCGACTACGACCGCGACAACCCATTTCCGCTCTTCGCCGAGGTGCTCGAGCGGGGACCGGTGCACGAGGTCACGCTCACCGACGGCCACCGCGCCTTCCTGGTCGTGGGCTACGACGCAGCCCGCGAGGCCCTCAACCACCCCGACCTGTCCAAGGACATGGAGGCCGCGCTCGACGCAGAGGGCGCAGTGGTCGCGGAGGGGCTGCCCGGGCGCGACTTCGCCCGGCACATGCTGAGCGTCGATCCCCCCGACCACAGGCGGCTGCGCGGGCTCGCCACTCCCGGCTTCACCCGTACCCGACTGACCGGGCTCGAGGACCGGATCGTCGCCACCGTGGACGCGCTGCTCGACGACCTCGCCACCCAGCCGGGTCCGGTTGACCTCGTGGCCGGCTTCGCCCTCCCCCTGCCGTTCTCCGTCATCGGCGAGCTGCTCGGCATCGAGCGGGAGGACCAGGTCCGACTCGCCGGCTGGTTCGCGACGCTGATGACGCCGTACGCCGGTGACACGCCTCCCGCTGCGGCCGTCGCCGCCTCGGACTCGATCGTCGGCTACCTGGGACAGCTCGTCGACGCCCGGCTCGCCGAGCCGACGGACGACCTTGTGGGCGACCTGGTGGGCGACCTGGTGGGCGACCTGGCCCGGGCCACCCACGCGGGCACGATCAGTCGCAAGGAGCTGCTGTCCTCACTGTTCCAGCTGATCGTCGCCGGGCACCACACCACCACCAGCCTGATCGGCAACGGTGTCGCCGCGCTCCTCCGTCACCCCGAGCAACGGGATGCGCTGGTCGCCGACCCGTCCCTGGTCCCGCAGGCGATCGAGGAGTTTCTGCGGTACGACGCGCCCGTGCCCCACTCGACGTTCCGCTACGCGACGAAGGACCTCACGATCGGCGGGGCCGAGATCCCGGCCGGCGTCCAGGTGATCGTCAACCTGGCGGCCGCAGGACGCGATCCGGCGCGCCACGCGGACCCCCATCGGCTCGACATCGCCCGGCCGTCGGCGGACCACCTGGCATTCGGTCACGGCATCCACCACTGCCTCGGGGCCCGACTGGCCCGCCTCGAGGCCAGGATCGCGTTCACCCGGCTCCTGGCGCGGTTCCCCCGCTTCCGGCCGGCGGTTGCCCACGAGGAGCTCCGCTGGGACCACGGTGACGGGCTCGTGCTGCGCGGGCTCTCCGCACTGCCGGTCCACCTGTCCTGAGGCAGGGCGGACGTCCCGGCGACTGTCGTCAGGCGGTCGCCGGCACCGCGGGATCGGCCAGCGGCAGCAGCTCGGCGAGGGCGGTCACGAGGTGCTCGCGCACCTCTGGCACCGTGATGCCGGGGACGGAGTCTGCGACGCAGCCGACGCTCTCCGGGCGCAGCTCCAGCCCGAGGTGGTCGTACGCCGCCATGAGGGCCGCGCGCGCGGCCTCGGCGCGCTCGACCATGACGACCGCGCTGAAGAGGTACCCGGCCCGCGTGATCCGCTGCCCGGTCCCGACGAGCTTGACGACGCCGCCCGTGTTGACGCTGTACTCGCCGTCGCAGTACTCCCCCGGCACACGGCCGAGCCGGGCGTCGACGCCCAGCCCGCGCAGGGCGCGGGTGACCACGTCGCCGAAGAGCTCGAAGCGGGCCTTGATGTGGGACCGCGGGTCGGGGTGCGGCGCCCAGAGGTGCAGCACGAGCGACCCCTCGTCGTACGCCGCCAGGTGGCCGCCGACCGGGCGGGTCATGGGGGCGAACCCCAGGGCCTGCGCCGCCTCGGCCGCGGCCGGGTAGCCGGGCCGCAGCATGTCCCGGCGGCTGAAGGCCGCCGTCGCCGTCGGCACGGCGAGGTCGAGCACGGCGGCGGCGCCGTCCGCGAGCGACGCGACCGCGGCGAGGACCCGCTCGACCTCGGCGTCGGGCCCGCGGGGCGCGAGGGCCCGCTCGACGGTGGCGACGTGGTCGCCGAACGCCTCGTTCACCGGCTGCCCTCCTGTCGCTGCCGACGGTACCGCCACGGAGGTTCGGGGCCGCACTCAGCGAGGGTCAGACGCCCTCGCGCTCGCTGAAGCCGGGGTGGACGAACGCCTCGCCCCGCTTCATCTGCTCCACCGCGCCCGGGTGCTCGCGGTGGAGGTGGGTGACCGCCTTGCGCCGGTAGCGCAGCACCTGCCAGACCCCGAGGCCCCAGAAGAGATACTGCACGGAGAGGGCGACCCGGAAGTCGTCGAGGCCGTACGCCGCCACACCGCCGGGCTCGCGGACCTCCAGGACCCAGCCGACCAGCGCCATCGTCAGCAGCGAGGCGCTGAAGCCGCCGATGTTGACCAGGCCGTTGGCGCGGCCGGTCGCCTCGAGCGGGATGAACGTGCGGGCGAGGTCGAAGCCGACCATCGAGGCCGGGCCGCCCGAGGCGGTCGTGAACGCCATGACCACGAGCAGCCACAGCGGCGCGGGCTCGTCGCGCAGCAGCACCGCCGCCCAGCTGGTCGCCATCGCGGCGACGATGCCGACGACGATCCACGAGCGGTAGAAGGGGAAGCGGCCGACCGCCCAGCCGAGTACCAGGCCGCTGACGACGACCCAGCCGATCATCGCCATCAGCAGGGTGCCCGCCGCGGCCTCGGACATCCCCTGTCCTCGCACGAGGAACGGGAAGCCCCACAGCATCGTGAAGACCGTCATCGAGAACTGCGAGACGAAGTGGGTCCACATGCCCAGCCGGGTGCCGGGGTTGCCCCAGACCAGCCGGAGCGTGCGGGTGAGCGCCCGCAGCTTGACCTTCTCGATGCCCGAGCGCCGGTAGGGCGAGTCCTTCACCAGCAGCAGCACGGCGACCATCAGCACGACGCCGACGGAGGAGGCGAGCGCGAAGGCGTCGGTCCAGCCAAGGTGCTGGAGCGCGAGGGTCAGCGGCGCGGCCGCCACGACCGCGCCGAGCTGGCCGACCTGCCCGGTGAGCTGGGTGACGAGCGGCGCCTGGCGCACCAGGAACCACACCGAGACCAGCCGGATCGCGGACACGAACACCATCGCGTCGCCCGCTCCCAGCACCGCCCGCGCCATGACCGCCGACGGGAAGCTCTCGGCGTACGCGAAAACGAACTGGCCGGCCGTCATCAGCACGAGGCCCGACAGCAGCATGACCCGCGGCCCGAACCGGTCGAGCAGCACACCGACCGGCACCTGCATGCCGGCGTACACCGCGAGCTGCAGCACCGTGAACAGCGCCAGCGCGGTCGCCTCGATCTGGAAGCGGTCCGCCGCGAGCAGCCCGGCGACGCCGAGCGAGCTGCGGTGGAAGACCGCGAGGACGTAGACCGAGAGCGCGACGACCCAGATCGCCCAGGCGCGACGCCGACCGACGTCGTGCACCTGCTCCAGCGCGGTCATCGGCTCACGCGGGAAGCAGACCTGGGCACGCCCGAAGGCTCTCACAGGGGTGGTCGCGCGACCCGGCGCCCGACTCACGACGAACGGGGGTCTTGCAAAGGTATTACCTTTCATGCACCATGGCGCGAGCTGTTGTGACCGTCCTCACCCTGGAGCCCCCATGGAAGCCATCCAACCCGTCCACGGCACCGCCACGCTGCTGCTGATCGCGGCCGCCGCGGTCGGCCTGCTGCTGTTCCTCATCATCCGGGTGCGGCTGCACGCGTTCATCTCGCTCGTGCTGGTCAGCCTGCTGACCGCCGTCGCCGCCGGGATCCCGCTGGCCGACGTCCCCACCGCCCTGCTGTCCGGCTTCGGGGCGACCCTCGGGTCCGTCGCGCTGCTCGTCGGCTTTGGCGTCATGCTCGGCCGGCTGCTCGAGGTGACCGGCGGCGCCCAGGTCCTCGCCGACACCCTCGTGAGCCGGTTCGGCGAGCACCGCGCCCCGTTCGCGCTGGGCGTGGCCGCGCTGCTGTTCGGCTTCCCGATCTTCTTCGACGCCGGCCTCGTGGTCTTCCTCCCGATCATCCTCACTGTGGCCCGCCGTTTCGGCGGCTCGGTCCTCTACTACGCGCTGCCGGCCGCCGGCGCGTTCGCCGCCATGCACGCGATCGTGCCGCCCCACCCGGGCCCGGTCGCCGCAGGCACCGCCCTCGGGGGCGACATCGGCGTGATCCTGCTGGTCGGCGTCCCGGTCGCCGTCGTCGCCTGGTACGTCGGCGTCTACCTGCTCTCGAGGGCCCTCGGCCGCCGCATCGACGTGCCCGTCCCCGACCTGCTCTTCGGCGAGATGAACGACGGCCGCCAGGAGCCCGGCGGCAACGAGGGTGGTGCTGCGCCGGCCGGTGGCACCGGCACCCTCGTGCGCACGGCCCCGCCGTTCACCGTGGTCCTCTCGCTGCTGCTGATCCCGCTCGTGCTGATCTCCTTCAACACCGTGCTGACCACGCTGGTCACCAACGGCACGATCGCCAAGGGCACCACGTGGGTCGAGGCGCTGCAGCTGGTCGGGACCACGCCGGTCGCGCTGCTGGTGACGCTGCTCGTCGCCATCGCCGTCCTCAGCAGCCAGGTGGGCTCGCTGCAGCAGACGATGAACGTGCTCGACCAGGCGCTCGGGCCGATCTGCTCGATCATCCTGATCACGGGCGCCGGCGGGATGTTCGGTGGCGTGCTCCGCGCCAGCGGGATCGGCGCCGCGCTCACCTCGTCACTCTCCGACCTCGGCCTGCCGCTGCTGCTGCAGGCATTCCTGATCGCGACCGCGCTGCGGGTCGCCCAGGGCTCGGCCACGGTGGCGCTCACAACCACCGCCGGCCTGATCGCCACGCAGGCAACCGGGCTCGGCGACCTGCACGTCGCCCTGCTCGTGGTGGCCATCGCGGCCGGCGCGACCGTGCTCTCGCACGTCAACGACTCCGGATTCTGGCTGGTCAGCCGGTTCTTCGGGATGGACGAGCGGACCACTCTCAAGACCTGGACCGTCATGGAGACGACGCTCGGCCTCTCCGCGTTCGGCCTCGCCGTGGCACTGTGGCCGGTCGCGAGCCTGGCGTGAGGTCAGCGGGGCCGGCCGAGGTCGGAGACGACCTCGGCGCAGATGGCAGTCATGGCGGCTCGGGCCGCCTCCGGCTCGCCGGCGGCCACGGCTTCTGCCACGACCTGGTGCAGCCGTCGCGCCTCCGGCTTGGGCGTGGGCGGCATCAGGTCGTGGTCGGTGCGACCCCGCAGCACCTCCTCGACGACGTCTCCGAGAGCGGCGAACATGACGTTGCCCGAGGAGCGCAGCAGCAGCCGGTGGAAGGCGACGTCGTGCTCGAGGAAGGCCTTCAGGTCGCCCGCCGCGCCGGTCGCCTCGAGCTGCCCGGCCAGTCGGACGATCTCGACGCGCTGCGCGGCGTCCGCATTCGCGGCGGCCAGCGCCGCCGAGGAGGGCTCCACCGCAGCCCGGAGCTGGGAGAGCTCATGAAGGTGGCCCACCCGCTCGTCGCCGTCGAGCCGCCATCGGATCAGCTCGGGGTCGTAGGCGTCCCACTCGTCGCGGCCGAGGATCCGGATGCCGGTGCGGCGCCTGCTTTCGACGAGCCGCATGGCCGCGAGCACCTGGACCACCTCGCGGGCGATCGTGCGGGAGACGTCGTACGTCTCGCAGAGCCACTCCAGCGTGATGACCGACCCCTCCGCCACGTCGCCGCGCACGATCCGTGGACCGAGGTCGGCGAGCACAGTGCTGTAGCGGGTGGACACGTCGGTCAGCGTAGCCGTGCGCGCATCCCCCAGGAGCACGAGCGACAGCGCCCGGGCGGGCCACGATGACGCCCACCCACCACGCACGCCACCTGGTGGTCATGGGCGTCTCCGGCACCGGCAAGACGACCGTGGCCGAGGCTCTCGCGAGCCGGCTCGGCCTGTGTTTCGTCGAGGGCGACAGCCTGCACCCGGAGGCCAACATCACCAAGATGTCCGCCGGCACACCGCTGGACGACGACGACCGCCGGCCATGGCTGGAGACGCTCGCTGGTCTGCTTGCCAGTCACCACGCAGACGGGGTGTCGACGGTGCTGACCTGCTCGGCCCTGAAGCGTTCCTACCGCGACGTCCTGCGGTCCCGGGTGCCCGCCGGCACCGTGGGGCTCGTGCACCTCACCGCCCCGTTCGAGGTGCTCCGCGAGCGCATGGAGGCCCGCGACCACTTCATGCCGGCCTCGCTCCTCCAGTCCCAGCTGGACACGCTCGAAGCGCTCGGACCGGACGAGCCCGGGACGGCGTACGACGTCACCCGACCGCTCGACCACGTGGTCACGGAGGTCGTCGGCAAGGTCGCGCCGTTCGTGCGCGGCGCATACAGACCAACGGAAGGCCGAGTGCGGGAACCGGACGACGGCGTGGGGACGTCCGAGTGACCGAGTGAGCGAAGGAGGTCGCATGCGGTTCATACGGGTGGGGATGAGCGTCGTGTTGATGTTGGTGGCGGTCGCCTGCGGGGAAGCCGGCGAACCAGAGACGAAGGTGGCGAAGGCGTCCACGTCAGGTGTGGCGGCCACGGCGCTGCCGTGCGATGAGTCCGAGCAGACCTATGTGGCGTGGGACGTGCCGGGCCCTGGCCGCCCCACGCCCGAAAAGGCGGTCGCACCGTACGCGGGCGCACTGACGCTGGTGGCGCAGAAGCGACCCAAGGCGACGACCGTGCTGGGTCTTCGCGCCGACGGGTCGCTCCTCCGCGTGTACGACGTGACCAAGGGCGACGATGGCTGGTGGCCGGATGGCTACCGGGAGTGCTCGAGCTGACGCCCAGTCCTCTACACGTCCTCCACAGATCTCGGCCGGCCCCTTGTGGGTGTCGGTGGCCTCACGTAGAGTCGAACACATGTTCGACGGGGGAAGTGCCCACGGCAACGGGGCCAGTCAGGCCGCCACCGCCGTCGCGCTGCCCGCCGAGCAGATCTCCGGGTGGACCGGCCAGCTCGCGGAGGTGCCCCGTGACCGGATCAGCGACGCCGAACGGGTCGACCTGATCACCGAGCTCGAGCGGCTCAAGGCCGCCGCCGCGGCCGCGCAGGCCAAGCTGGCTGCGGACCTCGACGCCTCCCAGCGCGCGGCGCAGGAGGCGGCCGGACTGCCGGCCCGCAAGGTCGGGGTCGGGATCGCCGCCCAGGTCGGACTGGCACGCCGGGAGTCGCCCAACCGGGGTGCGCAGCACCTCGGCCTGGCCAAGGTCCTGGTGGCCGAGATGCCCCACACCCTCGCCCGGCTCGCCGCCGGCGATCTCTCCGAGTGGCGGGCCACCCTGCTCGCCCGGGAGACCGCCTGCCTGACCCGCGAGCACAGGCAGTACGTCGACCAGCAACTGTGTTCGGACCCGGCCACCCTCGAGGGGCTGGGCGACCGCGCCGTGGTCGCGGCCGCGCAGCGGCTCGCGATCATGCTCGACCAGGAGGCCGTGGTCCGCCGCCGCGCCAAGGCCCACGACGAGCGCCGCGTCTCGCTGCGCCCGGCGCCCGACACCATGACCTGGCTGACCGCGCTGCTCCCGGTGGAGCAGGGGGTCGCCGCTTTCGCCGCGCTGACCCGCGCCGCCGACGGAGCCCGTGCGTCCGGTGACGAGCGGGGGCGCGGGCAGGTCATGGCCGACACCCTCGTCGAACGACTCACCGGCCAGACCGTCGCGGGCGACGTG